>CAZBTU010000012.1:18296-27430 GCA_964494905.1 uncultured Pseudomonadales bacterium
CAAAAGCAGAGGTGCTTTTCCAAGAAGATAAAGCAACCCGGGGTCCTGGTGTTGGTGCTAAGGATGTGCTCGGTGACGTTGTTATCAAATTTACTGATCCAGTGGGTACAGAACTAACGGTACCTGTGTATCAGGTAGCTGATGCTGATAATCGAGCTGGACTGCATCACTATCGAGGGAGTGAAATCTCAGCCACGTATGTACAAGCCAAAGATTACGGCAAAATAAAACAGGCATATGAGGCCTGGAAGCATGGCTTGTTGAAGACTGAGTATCAGCAAAAGCATAAACAAGCACTCCAGAATATTCGTTTATTGAACGACAAGAAACCCAAACGCGAGGACTTCAATCAGACTGCTGCTGGCAAACAAGAATGGAAAAATGCATATGACCAGTGGCTTGTGCTCAATAAGCCACAGATTGAAAAATCGCTAAAGGATTTCTCTGAGTTTTCTACCAACAACTACATCTCGATACTGCAACGAATTGATTACCTGACTGATACGACGGAGGTAGTGAATGGCAATGGAAAAGGTTATGTGCCAGAGTGGCAGAACCACTGGGTACGAGATGCTCAAACAGACCAGTACTTAGAAGAAATGGCCAGGTTCCTAAACATGCAATCCAGGATCAAAGAGGGGTTGTTGTTACTCAAAGGTCACGCGGGCACTGGAAAAGATGTTCTGGTCAAAATGTTCTGTGAGCAAGCACGTCGGCCCTATTTTTCTATAGACTGTACTAAGTGGACGACGGAGTTTGAGTTATCAGAAGACATCCAGATCGAGGCTGAGGGTGGGGCGAGCCAGACGCGTAAAGTTCCATCGGTAGTGCTGAACGCAATCACTACTCCAGGAGCAATAATGTACTTTAATGAAATTAATGCTATGCCTGAACAGGCACAGATTTTTTTGCATTCGTTGCTTGATGAGAAACGAACGCTGACGCTCAAGACAAGTTCTGGTAAGACAATCAAAGCTGATCCTACAGTTCTTTTCCTCGGATCCATGAATCCAGGATATCCGGGCACTTTTAATCCGCAGATTGCAACGAGAAGCAGAACATACTCTTTGGAAATTGACTACCCACCACTTGAAGTTGCACCGCAACCAAGTGATCCCAACAGGCACCCAGTCAAAGATGCATCTGAAGCACTCCGTATTGCTCGGAGTGTTAAGTCGCTCACCGCCATGACTCGAGAAATGGACATGACAAGGAATAAGTTTATCAAGGCATGGGATACGGAGATCAACTCAATGCGGGTTGCTGATGCCCCAAATCTTACAGGAGAACAACAGTTCGATCTCAACGTGGTGTTTGCACTGGTAGATTTCAGTGCAAAGTTGCGTGAGCACTTCATCGCTACCTTTGAAAACCAACCAAAGATAAAAAGTGGAGCCGCAAGAATCAATGTAACGCAGCCAATCAGTTTGCGTGAGATGCGCCGGTGTGCAGACGAGCTCTCTGAGATGTCAGCGGAAGAGAAACAGCAACGGGATGCAGATGCAGTTGCCCAGCAACTTATCAACAGGTTCTTTATCCCTCATTTTGATGGGACAAAAATGGAAAATGAACTAAGAACCTATTTGTACGCCTTGCATTCTAAAAAACGGTTAAAATAACCATTCTATGACCCCTTTTGGAGAACAGTTACCAGTCCGTTACCCTGACCGTGAACGAGACAGACACAAGCAAGCGTTACAAAAAATGCCGCTTCCCGACATGATTCGCCTTGCTGAGTCATCAGCGCAAGGAAATTTGCCTGCGTATCCGGGAAAAGAGTGGGGACTCCATTACCCTAAAGGAGGAGCAGTTCGGGCCCAGCTAATAGATGGTTTGTTGGCAGGTACTGTGACTGCTCAGGCAGCCGCCGCTGATTTGCAGCCGGTGGGTTTGGTTTACGACGTCAATGATTTCCAGGCAAAAGGTGTACCAGCGGTTATTGATCGAATTCGCGCTGTTGGGTTGTATCACAAAAATTTTGACTACGGCAGGTTTGCTCAGTTCGTGAGTAGCCTCAAAGGCAAAAACATCGCTGCGGCAGAGGCACAGGGTTTGTATGAGCAGGTAGTGCAAGGCAGACTTGAGTATCAAAACTATGATATCTCAGGCACGGCAGAACAAAGGAATATTTTTGACTGGGTATCCCAGTCTGTTGACTCAGCTCGGGAGAGATGGGTGCAACTGCCGCCCACTAGCAGAGTACTTACCGCACTACAACAGGACTGGTGGGAGCTGAAGCGACAGTTGCCGCTTGCTGGTGGTGTGGAGTTGACCAAGTCATTACTTAGTCCAGAGGAGTTGGCACTTTTTAATAAGCTCCAATCAAGCTACAGAGATTACATGCAGTTTGGTAACCAAGCTGCCTACAACAAGCTTGCTCAGGAAATCGTTAACGGTCTACCGTCTAAAACCGATCAGCCGCCACAGCCATCTGAGGCTGACCAAGAAATCAAAGATTTACTGGAGGAACTTAAGAAAAATCAGCCCGACAAGTTAGAGCCAGGCAGTCAGGGCGATCCCGGTATCCCACAAAGTGACCAGGACGAGTATCATCCACCTCCCCTGCCCTCCGAATCTGGGCAACAGGAAAAAGGCGGCCAGCGACAAGTCTACTATGAGATTAAGCCACCACTTGGCGGGTACTACATTAGCGGACGTAAAAGCTACTACGATCATGCCAATAAGGTTTGGAGTAAACGTAAGCAACTGAGTCATTATAATGAGTCACATTACGAAACCGAGAATCGACACTCGATTACGTGTAGGCTCGATTCAGGTGTTAAGTCATTACCAATACCGAATACTTTTGCACTCGATTCTTCGAGTCTCAGAACCGACAATGGTGCGACGGTGACAGTGTTCCGTGACCAAAACGGTTGCTTTTATGTTCAAGCGGATCGAAACTGCACATTTTCCATTGATTTTGTGAAGTCATCACAGCCATTTAACGAAAAAACGGTTGCTGAGGACACTGAACAGCTCTATTCTGGGCTTCTTTCTACTGATACCGAGACTTTTCTACGCTTAGCTCAGGGCAGTCCTCGTTCTCTGGCAAAACAAGCGCAATCATACGTATTCACTCATCATCACTATCCTGGTGGTGGTGACTTACAAGCTGCTCAAGCTGTTCAGTACAAACTTCAACAGAGCTCAACACCAGACACGTACATACAGAACTTAGATGCTTCTGAGTACCTAGAGTGTTACTCAGCCAATACTTTATTCTGTGCACTGGTGCGTAAGCTTGGCGTGCCTGCTCGCTTGGTGGTCGGGCATAGGGTGAGTGGTGCACGCAAGGGTGTCAGTGAGATTGACTCCACCACTGGGCATGCTTGGTCAGAAATTTGGGATGGCACACAATGGGTGAGATTTGATGCCACACCAGCGGCAAAACCAGAAGATAAACAAAAAAAGCAAGAAAAAGACCAGCAACAGGACGAGTCACAGGATGACTCGGAACAGGAATCTGCTCCTGATGCTGATGATGGTCCAGCAGATTCTTCACCACCACCCCAACAAGGTAGCCAAGACAATCAGCAAAATCAGCAGCAACAGCAGCAGCAACAATCGCAATCGCAAGACCAGCAAAGCCAGCAACAAAGTCAGGATCAGCAGCCACAGCAAAATCAACAGCAGCAAGATTCTCAAAGCATGGGTGAGGCCTCGGAGCAATCAATTGACGAAGCAAAACAGCAACTTGATGCAGCCAAGGAAAAATTTGAGGAGATGAAGCAACAAAAGCAAGAACTCAAGGATAAAGTCGAGCAAGCAGACTCATTTAAGGACATTGAGCAAATCAAAAAGGAGTTAGATCAGGCCGGGCTTTTGGACCAGATGGAAAAAGACTTAGAACGCCAAATAGAAGCCAAACAAGAACAAATGAAACAGGAGATGGAAGATAAGTTGGATAAGCTTGCTGATGATGGATTTCTTGACGAAAAAAAGCGAGATGAGTTGTTGGATAAGCTCAGAGATGGAGATGCTCGTGAACTCGATCAACTCGAACAGGAGGTACGCAGAGAACAGCAACTGGCTGATACGTATGAGGGGTATACACGGTTGGTTGAACCTGCTGTTGAATATTGGTGGGAGCGTTTTGTTAATAGCTTGCCACGCCAACCTGAGATGGATATTGATGAAGATTCATTGATGAGACAAGGCGCATTTAACCGCAGGGCTGTGCAAAACCCTCGAAAATTGATGTTTGGTCAGGTTCGCAACCCCAGGCTTTTCTCCGAGCAAGTTAAACCAATGTTTATGGCTACAGTCATGATCGATGTAAGCGGATCGATGAGCGGTGAAAAGTTGCAGCAGGCACTTCTGCTCCTAGTTTTCTATAATCAACTCTTCTCTCGTATTTCTAAAGAGTACGGATACATACGATACGCCAATTATGTATTTTCAGATTCTCTTCGAGTTATTAAAGATTTTGACCAGGACTATGAATCATCGGATCGCTACGAATTTTATGATGGGAAAGATATCAGTGGAAGAGAGAGAAAGAGTCGAACTACTATCAAAGCTCGGATTATGAATGCCGTCAAAGCTGACGGTGGCACCAACATGCTCGGTGCTGTTGAGCACGTTGCTACCCAACTCAACGCACAGAAGCAGGAGTTTCCTGATTACACTTCGGCATTTTATTTTATGGGAGATGGCGAAGATACTTGTGGTAACTCAGGACGGGTGCGGCAGTTTTTACAAGCTAAGGACGCAGATCCGGGTTTTGGTGATCACTTAGTTTCTGCGATAGTACTTGGAGGGCAATTGGAGTTTCAGCAACTTTCGGCTATTTTTGGTCCCGAATCGACAGCTGTTGCCCGGACATTTGATGAACTCGTAGAGAAAGCAATGGAAAATTTCGAGAGAGATATTACTAACTATGTGAGTAGTTTGACACGTGCTTTTTAGGGCTGCTGAGCATGTTAGTTGGCTGATTGATTTTTGATTTGTTGTGCTTGTGAACTGTGATTTTTCAATCGTCCTGGGTCTTTTTTATCCAGTGCCAACTTTGAGTTGGTTGACCAAGTCTAGATAAAACTCCGAGCGTGAGTGCACGGTGTCTGCCGTTTTCAACAACACCATTGCGAATCACAATTGGGTCATCGGCAAAGACAGTTTCGTACACAAGTTGTCTCGCAAGCACCGTGCCAAGTCCATGCAGATACTCTTCTAGTGAAGGGAAACCACGTGCGGTCAGCATGTAGTGGTCATCCCAAAAATATTCTTGATTTTGAGAAATTATGCTACTGAACTCCTCAAGGGTAGGATACCCAGGAGGTGTGACTGCCGTGGTTTTGCTTTCTGAGATCGCTGTACAAAGACTCATCCATGCATCGAGGTCGAGTTGCCCTTGAGCATTCAAGACACCAGCTTGTTTCATCAATGCTTGTAGCTGTTTGCGTTTTTGTTGCTGGATCGCAGGGTCCATGGCAGGACCTTTTTCAATTAGGTCAGCGAGGAGTTGCAGTATTTCCTCAAATCTCTCTGCCCTTTCAGCTGCTTCAGCTTGCTGGCGCTCGTGTTGCCACTGAGAGGCAGCTTCATTGTATTCGCTGTATCCACCGCCACCTTCCATATTGATGTTTCCGTTCTAAATAGCAATTGTACTGGCTAATTGTACCGAAAGTCAAAAAAAATAAAAAGGTCAGTCCTGTTTTTTGTGGTTGGTGGTGTAGCTGGTATAATGAGCGTCAGTAATGACCAGGAGGGATATATGATTTCACCACAAGAAGATCCAACTAAATCAGGCGCAGCGCTTGAGCTCTTGATTGATCAAGGCAGAGTGGATGATTTGCAGCAGTTTTTGATTGATGAGGGCTTGAAGAAAGAGGCTATTGATCCGGTATTGATTGACCAGATTAACGCAGCCGCAGCGGTTTTAGGTAAAGAGGTGGCGGGGATGGTTTTTTCTTCGGCACAAGCGGAAAAGGTTTTAGCTTTATGGTACAAGGACATCTCACCTCGAATTCAGCTCGATGATTACAACACGGATATTGACCCAGTTGCTGGTACGCGTGTGTTTCAGCTTGGGGTTCGAAAGGATGGAGGCTTTTCCTATTGGTTCACTCGACAAAAGGGTGAATGGGTCATTAAGTTTTCACCTTATTCGCTTGAGCCTGGATTAGCTGGCCAGGAAGAATAATTACTTTCACTTTCCACTGTTTTACTAGCCAAGCTGCGCAAGAGTCCTAGCTTTTTCCTTTGAGTAACTCACCTAAGAGTATCACTGCTTGTTTGAGTTGTGTCTCCTCAGCGGTTGCAAACGTCAAACGAATTGTTTCGTAATCTGGTTTATTGGCATAAAATGGGTAGCCTGGCATAAAAGCCACGCCATGTTGAACAGCCTTTTCTAAGAGTTGCTGGCTGTTGATTCCGGTTATTTTAAGCCAGATAAACAATCCCCCTTGAGGTGAATTCCACTGCACGCTGGCTGGCAGGTGTTTTTCCAGTAAGTCAGTGAGAATGCTTTGTTTTTGTGAGTAAAAAGCTCTAATTTTATTCAGATGTGTCTGATACCAAGACTCGTCACTCAAGAGTTTAGCAATGAGCATTTGTGAAAGTGTGGGGCTGTGAAGATCCATGCTTTGTTTCACCAGAGTTAGTTTCTCAATGATTGCAGGCTGAGCCACTATATACCCGATGCGCAAGCCAGGCATCAGGGTTTTTGAGAAGGTGCCCAAGTACAATATTTTTCCGTTTTTTTCGCGAGCAGCCATTGGCAAAGGTGGTGCGTTATGAAAATAAAGCTCACTGTAAGGGTCATCTTCGACTATCAGACAGTTGCTCCTCGCGATCAATGACAGAACTGCCATTCTATGCTGATCTGACCAGGTAAAGCCGGTTGGGTTTTGAAACGTAGGAATTGTATACATCAACTTAGGATTTTCAGTGTCTAAGATCTGTTCTAGTTGTAGTAAATCAGGCCCATCAGGGGCAAGGTTTAGTTGTAAAAACTCAGGTGCATTTGTTTGAAAGGCAGAGATAGCTACCAAGTACGATGGATTTTCCATGACAACTTTATCTCCAGTGTCAATAAATGCTTTCGCAATAAGGTCAAGTGCTTGCTGTGAGCCGGTCGTGATCAAAATATGTTCGGGTGTGACTTTTGATTTCCAAGTTTTTGCTAACTGTTGGGCAAGTACAGTTCTAAGTTCAACTATGCCATTAGTTGGGGAGTACTGAAGGCTTGCGCTTAACTCTGCATCGCTTAAATTTGCTAGTATCTGGCGAACTTTTTCAAGTGGAAAAAGTGTGGGATTGGGAATGCCGCCACCCAAAGAAATAATGCCAGGCTGGGATGCCAACCGCAACGTATCACGGACTGTTGTGTCAGCAAGTGTTGCCACTCGGTTGGCGTAGCTTGGCATATGTTGCTTAAGTTTGCTCATTTCACGCCTTTCACAATGTTTCACGAATATAACTTGTCTTTTTCACGATACTTTCAAAGGTTTTGAGGGTGATGGTCTGGTCACGGTCAACCATCTCCTCTTCTGGATCGTAATGAGTCTCAATAACCAGCCCGTTTGCACCAGCTGCTATACCTGCAAGCGCCAAGTGCTCCACCATATCTCGACGGCCAGCAGTATGCGATGGATCAACAATCACTGGCATGTGATGATCGTGTTGTGCAACAAGCATACTATTGAGATCAAGGGTAAATCTCATGGCATCTGCACCAGTTCGAATGCCTCTCTCGCAAAGTATGACTTTGTCTTTGCCAATGTAGTCTGCTGCCCCCAGCCACTCAGACATGGTGGCAATAAAAGCCCTTTTGAGAATGACTGGTCGCTGGTCTTGTTGCAGTGATTTCAAGAGTTCGTAATTCTGCATGTTTCTTGCCCCGATCCAGAGGATGTCTGCTAGGCCTTTGACTTTTTCGACATGTTCCGGAGTCATAACTTCCATGGCAACAGCAAGTCCGCTCGCTTTTTTGGCAGCTTTAATCCACTCCAAGCCCTCATCTCCCACTCCCTGAAAACTGCTTGGCTTGGTTCTCGGCTTCCAGAGTTGTGATCTCAGTGCGTGTGCGCCAGCTTTTTGTACACCGAGCGCAATTCGCATGATTTGTTCAGCACTTGCGACTGAGCACGGCCCACCGATGATGAGTGGTTGGTTTGTTATTAGTTGTGAACGAGTGATCATATAACCTTTCATTTATTGGTGCAGATACGTGTTGTACCAAGATTCGAGTTGACCCGAAGAAATCGGTTTGTAGTGAACAGTTTGTCGCAGTCTTTGGATCTGTAGCTTTCGAGGGATGGCAGCACTATTGCCTTTTTTCAAACATTGAATGCCAGCGACGAGGTTGGCAAAGTTGAGAGTTTGAGCTATCGACCAGTTTTGGAGTAGCCCGTATGCCACACCTGCCCGGAAGATATCTCCAGCACCGAGCGTGTCGACTGCTCGTATAGAAAGTGGTGGAAAGTGAGTGTATCCAGGTCGGTCATGGAGGAGGCAACCATACTCACCAAGTGTAACAATAAATGGCTTTTCCAACTGTTGTTGCCAAGTAGCAAGTGCTTGCTTGAGAGTGAGGCGAGGACAAGTTTTTTTTATCAGTTCGACAGGAAGAATGGGTAAAGTAGTTTGTTGTATATGCTTGAGTGTGGTCAAGCTGTCATCAGCTGAGGGGTCAAGCAACACAATAGTGCCTGGATTTACTTGTTTTATGACACTTTTAAACGCCAGTGGCTCATGACGGTCAAAAAGCACGAGCGAGACTTCTTTTAAGAGTTCCCGAGGTATATGATCCAGGTGGTTGTGGTTCACTGGAGACTTTATACCGGTACGACTGCCGTTTCCGGCATTAACGAGATACGTATGGTGTTTTGTTTTTGGGGCACGATGGATTACAAGTCGAAGTTTTTCTTTTTTGAGCGTTTGTTCGACCAGTTCACCCTCAATATCCGTTCCGAGTTGTGTTACAAGCGTACAGTCTATGCTGAGTCGACTCAGAAGAATCAGTGCCGCAGGAACTGGACCACCAACGGAATGAGTAATATCTGAGGCAGGGTGCTTTTGATTCTCTTGTAGAAATCCCGGTATTTGATACGTTGTATCAAGTGGCGCCTCCCCTATTCCAAGTACTGTCATGTTGCCTCCTCTTGTTTTTGCATTTCACGTGAAAATCT
>CAZBTU010000013.1:0-1381 GCA_964494905.1 uncultured Pseudomonadales bacterium
CACATTTTTGCCAGTTATAAGATATAATTCGCTCCTGAGTTGTCATACTACCCCACCTTGCTCTTGCTTGGTTTCACTGGGTGGATGATTTGCTCTATTGCTCTTTAACCTATACCACAGCATTGGGAGTGGCTCCTCGAGACATCAATTTTGGTTCTTGAGTAGCCGCTCCCAACAAGAACATATGAGCGGCATATCCTTTGAGGAGACATAAATGAAATGAACGACAACGACGTGAAATGTGCCCTTTGTGGCAAAGAAAAAGGCACGGTTGAGATACCGCGCGCGACTGGATGTATGTACATATGCACCGCCTGTGATGCCAGTCGGTTGCTCAACGAGTTCGAGGACACCGGACGGGTGCACCGAAGAACTTTCACTTACCTTGAAAAGGGTTTTTATAAGGCCAAACGCTTGGAATCCGAACTGTCGCTTGCACAACAGCAGGTGTATGCGGCGATTCAACGTTTGGAGAAGACTCTCTTCGGTGAGCGGATAGACTGGAGTAGATTAGCTGCACTCAACGGCCGCGGTCTCTCAAACTCACTGATGCACCTGATGGTCTACAGAGACTCGGATGGTAAGGCAAGTTTATCTTTACACTCCCGGCAAGTGCCGGTAGAGTTGTTGCTTTGTGTGACCTATGAACCACAGAGTTTTACCATACTACAGGTAAAACTCAGCAAGGTGGATGCGACAGCTGATCAGGCGGTCACATTGCTTGGCCAGTTCACCACTTTTGTGGAAAAAGTCACGGCCGAACTGGTCGCTTTGCAACAACAAACCCTCTAAACCCTCTGAACTCTCTGAACTTTGCGTTGACGAATGGAGTTGTGGTATTGGTAATACGATCCGGGCGTCTTTTTGGCTAACTGCCAGAGGCGCTCGGACTTTACTTATCTTCGTTTATCAACAGCTATCTAGGAAATGCCAACAAGCCATCTGTCAGTACAAACTCGACTAGTTCATCAAGTGACGGGGCATTACTCACGTTGTCGATTAAATCAAATACAGCTTTTTCGTCGCTTTCCACTGTTTGTCTGATGTTAGTTTCTGGCCACCCATTTTCCATGATTGTGATGAGTTTTTCGGTTACTCTCGACATTTGCTCATCTTCCTTCTGAAGAATTCCTAAGTTACCTATCGCATAAAGCAAAAAAGCGACTAGAAATTTTTGTCCTGGATTAAGCAGTTTATTTTTTTTGGAGGTATTCCGCAACTTGAGGTTCATCAGTTCTGTCTCTCCAGCTGTAGCCAGCGATTTCAATTTCGAGCTCACGGGCAGTGGAGATTAATTCTTGTAAAAGGTTGGGGTGTAGTTTTCCATTGAGTTCTCCGAGAAGCCTCCCAAAGAGCTGCATGTCTGTTCGTTCACCAACTG
>CAZBTU010000013.1:1481-6264 GCA_964494905.1 uncultured Pseudomonadales bacterium
ATCAAACCCTTGTGAGTTATGAGGGTAACAAACTTATCCTTATCTTCCTTTTCGTCGATGACCAAGATGGCTTGCACAATTTCCTCAGGGGCGAGATTAATTAGGTTGACCATGGCCGTACCCTTGGCTTGGCGCGAGCTTTCCGGAATTTCATAAGCCTTTAACTTGAAAACTTTACCCAAGTTGGTGAAAACCAACAACGTATCATGAGTTTGCACGGTCAAGAGAGACTTAACCATATCTTCGTCTCTCATCTTGAGTCCAACGCTCCCTTTGCCACCCCTGCTCTGGGCACGGAAAGCGCTGGGGTTCAGGCGTTTGATGTATCCGGTTTCAGTGAGTGTGATCACTGCTTCTTCGTTTGGTACGAGGTCTTCTTCGCTAAACTCACCCACTTTGCCCTTGATGAGCTTGGTTCGACGGGGATCACCATATTCTGACACAAGTTGCTCGGTCTCAGATTTGACTACTGCAAGGATTGCCTTAGGTGTACTGAGCAACGTAATGAGACCTTCCATGGTGTCACGCACGGTTTTGTACTCATCTTCAATTTTTTGTCTCTCGAGGGCAGCAAGTCTCTTTAGCTGCATATCAAGGATGGCAGTTGCTTGCACTTCCGAAAGTTTAAACTTCTTTATCAATGCTTCTCTGGCAGTGTCTGTATCTGCACTGCGCCTGATTGTTTCGATGACATCATCGAGGTTTGCCAGGGCAATCAATAATCCCTCGAGAATGTGAGCGCGCTGCCGTGCTTCAGAAAGCTCATATTGACTGCGGCGAACCACCATCAGCTGCCGGTGAGCCAAGTACTCCATCAAGATTTGCTTGATGTTCATTAACTGCGGTGTGCCTTCGCTGGTGAGAGCAACCATATTCATTGCAAAACTGGTCTGCAACTCTGTGTATTTAAACAGCTTGTTCAGCACGACCTTTGGTTTCGCATCGCGCTTGAGGTCAATGGTGATTTGCATGCCTTTTCGGTCAGAGTCGTCGTTAAGATCGCGGATGCCAACAATTTTTTTGTCGCGCACTAAATCAGCAATCTTCATCAACAGCCGGGCTTTGTTAACTTGGTAAGGCAGTTCAGTGACAATAATTTGGAAGCCGCCCTTTTTGGTTTCCTCGATAGAAGCTTTGGCTCTGACAATGACTTTTCCTCTGCCGGTTCGATATCCCTCAACTATTTGGTTGTAGTCGTACATGATGCCACCAGTTGGAAAGTCAGGACCCTGGATATAAGTCATGATCTGATCGATCGTGATTGTGCTTTCAAACTCACCAGCCAATATTTTTTCGTCAGTTTTGAGGAGGGTGTCGATTACAGCATTGAGCTCACTGATGGCCTTTTCATCAATGGCCTTGGTGTCAGTCCGTTTCGGCAGTTCGAGTGTTTGGTCGGCTAATCGCTCTGCTCCGCCCTGCTCAATCAAAGCAATAATTGCTTTACATACCTCATTCAAGTTGTGTGTGGGAATCTTGGTGGCCATGCCGACAGCAATTCCCTCAGCACCCATAAGTAAAAGGTTGGGCAGCTTAGCTGGTAGTACGGTGGGTTCTCTCAGCGAGCCATCGAAGTTATCAATGAATGGGACAGTTTCTTTATCTAAGTCGACCAGGAGTTCTCGGGTAATTTTTGCCAAACGAGCTTCTGTGTAACGCATGGCTGCTGGACTGTCACCGTCAACTGAGCCAAAGTTGCCCTGCCCATCAATGAGCAAATAACGCATATTGAAATCTTGAGCCAAGCGAACAAGTGCCATGTACACAGGCGCATCACCATGTGGGTGATACTTACCGAGCACGTCACCAACAATACGAGCGGATTTCTTGTATGAGCTGGTGTGGTGGATACCGCTTTTGTACATCGAGTACAAAATGCGGCGATGAACTGGCTTGAGACCGTCACGGACGTCAGGCAACGCACGAGAGACAATAACACTCATCGCATAGTCCAAGTAACTTTTCTCCATTTCTACCTGGATGCTTTGGTACTTAAGTTTGCCGTACGGTGAGTCTTGGATTGTACCGATAAGCGAGGCAGCCTCGCTCTGACTGTTTCCTACAGTGGTTTCGACAGCTGTGGTTACTTCCTCAGTTTGTTCATCTAATTGTTGCTCATTAGGGTCAATCATAGTGCTTACTCCTCATCAAGCTGTTGCGATGGTCGCTCAGATAGAACTTTCAATAAATCACCATACGACTCAACAGAGTGTGAGAACAAAATTTCTGAGAGCGCAAGCGATTCTTCCAGGCTTGCTGCTCTGAGCGCTGTGGCGAGTAGAGTAACTAATGTCCCACTATTCTGTTCGAGCCAGGCTGCTTTGTCTTTAGTTTTTTTGAGTTTCATGAACAACGCATCGATTTTAGCTACAATAATATCTTCTTGCGTGATATATGCCTCAGACAAGGGTTGAGGTTTGCTATTTTGCCATCGCGATGGATGCCATGCAGGCGTTACCGGTGATGATTGTTCGTTATTTGTAGTCATATAAAGTAAAAATCAATTGTTTTCCGCACTATTCTGCTCGTTTTTGTCCAGCTTCGAGCACTTTCATTGCTTCACTAACATCTTTCCACCCCTTGAGCTTAACCCACTTACCTTCTTCTAGATCCTTGTAGTGTTCAAAAAAGTGATGGATAGCCTTCTTGCGAGCCTCTGGAATGTCACTCAAACTTTCCCAGGTGCCACAGATAGGATCAATCTTAGGTTTTGCCGGTACGCAGATAATTTTATGATCAATGCCCGCCTCGTCTTCCATCTCGAGAAGACCGATGATTTTACATTTAACAACCACATTAGGAGCGACTGGTTCTGATAAAAAGACTAGTGCGTCAAGTGCATCTCCGTCTTCACCGTGTGTACCTTTAATGAGTCCGTAGTTCACAGGATACCCCATTGCTGTGGGCATCAGTCGATCAACGGTCATTTCACCGGTTTCTTCGTCAAGTTCATACTTAACGCGAGAGCCTTCAGGTATTTCGATTAAAACTTTGATGGTAAGTTCTGCCATATCACCTTTCTGGTTGTCTACTTTTGCGACAAGTATTGAATAGGAATAAGTTTTTTGCCGATATTTCCAAGCACTTGCCAGGTTTCTTGAACTTCGTTTGGAGTTAACCGTCCAAGTCTGAACGATAGCTCACTTTCAGACAGCTCCATGAGCTGATTGTAGGTCTTGATCAGAGTTGCAGTATTTCTTTGTTCGACTGCGAAGGAAGCTACTTCTTCAGGCAAGAGTTTTTTGAATGTTTGCCAGAGTGTGTTTTGCTGATCGGTATTGAGTGTCCCAAACGCGAAATACAGACTCTCGGGCATTGTTTTGTGGGCAACTATCATCTCAACTACCTGGTCTTTGACTGAAAAACTAAATGTGTGTTCGGGCGATGTTGTGTTCATATTGGTTGTTTGATTGTTTTCTACGTGTTACACGTCGATTTCCGCTAGCTTGGCATGTGTTTGGATAAACCGTTTGCGTGGTGCTACGTCATCACCCATCAGTGTGCTGAAGGTTGTGTCTGCTTTATCAGCATCTCCGATAGTGATTCGTTTCAGGATCCTAGTTTTCGGGTTCATTGTTGTGTCCCAAAGTTGTTCTGGGTTCATCTCACCCAAACCTTTGTACCGTTGAATCCCAATGTTGGCCTTTGCGTTCTCAGCTTTGATCTTCTCAACTACCTGATCACGTTCTTCATCTGAATATGCGTACTGTTCGATTTTGCCAGATGTGATTTTATAGAGTGGAGGCATAGCAACATAGAGATATCCTCTCTCGACTATTTCTGGCAGATGACGAAAGAAGAACGTAAGGCCTAAGGTTGTAATATGTTCACCATCTACGTCAGCGTCATTCATCAGAATGATTCGGTGATACCTCAGCTTGCCCTCATCGAAGGTCTCCCCAATACCAGCACCTAGAGCAATAACCAAGTTTTTCAACTCCTCAAAGGCAACAATTTTATCGAGCCGAGCTCGCTCTGTATTCAGAATTTTACCTCTGAGAGGAAAGATCGCTTGGAATTTGCGATCTCTGCCCTGTTTCGCAGAACCACCAGCTGAATCACCCTCGACAATGTAAATTTCCGACTCGGCAGCGACCTTGCTTTGACAGTCAGCTAACTTACCTGGTAGCGAACTACCCTCCAGAACTCCTTTGCGGATAACGGCATCTTTTGCTGCTCGGGCCGCCATGCGCGCTCTGGCGGAAAGCATGATCTTGTCGATTATGGCCCGACCACCTTTAGGATTTTCTTCCAAAAAGGTATTCAATCCGTCTTTGAAAATTTGGTAAACGGCTGACTGAGCCTCTGCATTATTGAGCTTGGTTTTGGTCTGAGACTCAAACTGCAAGTCATTAGACGGCATTTTGACAAAAACGACAGCAGCCAATCCTTCTCTCAGGTCCTCGGTTGTGAAGCCCTCTTTTTCTTTGATCAGACCATATTTATCAGCGTAGTCTCTGAGCACTCGGGCAAGCGCCATACGGAAACCATTGACGTGTGTACCTCCATCGGAAGTGTGAATGACGTTCACATATGACTCGAGTCGTTCTTTATAGGAGTCATTGAATTGCAATGCAATTTCGACCGCAATTTTTTTGCCTGTATTGGGGTCAGTCCAGGTGTCGTCGGTGTACATCACGTCATGCAAAGGTTTGCGATTCATGTTGATATGCTCAACCAAAGAACGAATGCCACTCTCAAAATAAAAATGCTGTAATGCGAGTTCGATTTCATCATGAAGCTCAAAATAAATCCCAGCCATAAGATAGGCTCGGTCTTTAAT
>CAZBTU010000013.1:6364-8631 GCA_964494905.1 uncultured Pseudomonadales bacterium
GTTTCTTCAAACTTGCCACCAGCGTGTAACTTGGTGAGTACGACTTCGAGAGCAGATACACCACTCTCATGCATATCAACGGGAATGCCGCGTCCGTTGTCAACAACGGTGATAACTTCGTGATCGGAAAGATCGTCTTCGACGAGCTCCTGTTGTTCAGTACGAGCTAGGGTTCGAAATAATTGGATGCGTTTGCCATAGCCTGCGATTGCTTCGTCGACAGCGTTATCCAAGATTTCTTTAGCCAAGTGATGAAGGCCACGAGCATCGGTTGAACCGATGTACATGCCGGGACGTTTGCGAACTGGCTCTAGTCCTTCCAGCACTTTGATTTGTTGAGCTTCGTATTGTGCAGTAACGGTTGTTGCCATAGGTGGACTCTAATATAGCGTCTCAAATACACCAAAAACGGCTGATTTTTGACGAGGGCTCAGTTATACCACAATTGAGTCGGTCTGTCAGTAGTGCTATGCGACCCGTGAAAGCTGTGCTTAGTTGCGAGTGCTTGGCGATTTTTTTTCTGCCAGACAAAGTCCTAAAAACAACTCGCCCATCACCAATTTAACGTTGCAGTTTGCCTCTAAGTATTGTTGCGATTGTATGCAGAATTTCATTGCTTCCAAGTGTTGCTGGTATGGCTTGGTGCTCGCAATATTTTCTTGCAACTGAGTGTATATTTGCTGCAACAAAAGGTGGGTGAAAACCATGGCTGATTCCTTGTCACTGAACTCCTCTGCTCGCTCGCAGGCTTGAGCAACAGAGTTAGCACAGAGTTTTTCATAGTCAGGAACAATGTCCGACTCACTATTTTTTTTTGGCACAGGCGAGTTTAAGCCTTCTGTGATTTCGGTTTGTGAGACTTGAATTAGTCTTGATGTGATCGTCGGCAGTAGCCGATGAGGATGTGAGGTTACTAGTAAGAGCACTGTATGTGGTGGTGGCTCTTCCAATATTTTGAGGAGCGCATTTTGAGCAGCAATAGTTAGGGTGTCTGCTCGCAATAGTGCGATCCAGCGCGGGCGTTGCGCAGTAGCTGCGTAGCGCAACTGTTCTTGGATGTTGCGCACGATCTCAATACCAAGTGCACTTTTTTCAGGTGCTATGAACTCGAGTGAGATGAGCGATTCAGGCAGACGGGAGAGTTCGGCTTGATGCAGTAGATTAACAAGCTCAGACTGTTCTGTATGGAAATCGGTAACCAGCAGCACAGACTGGTGAGTGAAGATTTGCTGGAGCATTTGCTGTATGTCTGCTTGCATGTCTGAGTCAGTATAACGCAGAGGGTTAGATTGTAGCTGTGCACATGTGTGAGTACTCAAAATAGGCAAGTTGCTGAGCCCATTATTTTCCGCTATAGTAGATGCATCTATTATGGTGCCTGCCGATTCGTCCTCTGCTCAACTAGCCGTTCCGCCCCAGACTCCTACTTCTGTTACAAACAGTGGTATGCAGTCTTCAGTGGGTGATACTGTAACAGTGCCAGCCACTGATAGTACGGATCTCATATCAACAGTAGTCACTTCTCCATCTGCTGATATAGTCGCAGCAGCCACGGCGGCAGATAATTTGGCTCAATCGCTTGAAAAAGAACTCGCTCAAACTTCACTTCCTCCGTCTGAGCCGAGTGCGCAGAGCAATGCAAGCGCAGGGCTCAATCCATTCGGACAGCCGATGAGTTCTACAGCCAATACTGTAGTTCCGTCCCCTGGAGTGAATGCTGTTGTTGCAGCCGCACCATTACCTGGTGCGGCCTTTGGTAATGCGCAAGCTCGGTCCTTGCTTGATATTTTGCTCCAACAAGGATCACTTACCTCAGAGCAAGTCAACGAAGTTAATGTTGAACATATCAGCACTGGTGCGCAAATAGAGTCGCTTTTAATAGAAAAAAACATACTCACAGAAGAACAGTTGATACAAGGCAAAGCAGCGCTTCATGACATTCCTTTTATCAAGATTGCTGATACCGGAAGTGATCCTCAGGCGTTGACACGGTTGCCAGAGGGTGTTGCACGAGTTTACAAAATGCTTCCGATTTCTTATAGCAAGGAAGACGGGACGCTCGTTGTTGCCATGGAAAATCCGCTTGATCTGGCAGCGATTGACTTTGCCCAACAGAAATCTGGTCTCAGAATTATTGTTAACTATGCAATGCCCTCAGAGCTGCAGCGCTCGATTGCAGAGCATTACTCACAAAGTTTGTCATCCGAAGTGACTGCTGCATTAGAGCAGACAAGTCAGGTGATCGAGTCAAACTCTAAGCAGAAAGA
>CAZBTU010000013.1:8731-14116 GCA_964494905.1 uncultured Pseudomonadales bacterium
GGGGTAAATCAGGTACAGATCAACCCTCAAGCAGGGTTGACCTTTGCATCTGGTTTGCGATCTTTTTTACGCCAGGATCCGAATATTATCATGGTCGGTGAGATTCGTGATGGAGAGACAACGGAGTTGGCTATACAGGCTTCACTCACTGGGCACTTGGTGTTTTCAACTCTACACACTTCCTCTGCAGCTGGCGCAATTCCTCGTATGATTGATATGGGAGCTGAGCCCTTTTTATTAGCCTCGTCCATGACACTGATTATGGCCCAGCGCGTTGTCAGAATTCTGAATCCCAACTACAAGGAAGAGTACACGCCTGAACCAGCGGTGATTGAAGATTTCAAAAAAGTGTTGGGACCTCACTTTGATGCTTGGTGTAAACAGCATAACACTACACCTGAGAAGATTAAGTTGTTCCGACCTACAGAAAATCGACCGCAAACTGAGCCGGAGTACCGGGGACGTGTCGGAATTTTTGAGGTGATCCTCATTACTGAAGCAATCAGTAAACTTGTTCTTCAACGCAAGCCAGCAAGCGACCTAGAGCAACTCGCACTCAAAGATGGTATGCTGTTAATGAAGCAAGACGGATATATCAAAGCTCTAGAGGGAATCACAACTATTGAAGAAGTGCTGCGTGTGGCAGAAATTTAGGGACTATTGACTCTTCGGAGGAACATATGAACATTCACGACATCATGAATCAACTGGCTCAGCAAGAAGGGTCTGATATCCATATCGTTGTTGGCTCTCCTGCTACCATCAGAATTCATGGCAAGTTATTAGCTGTGGAGGGTTCGCCTGTTTTGGAGCCCAAACATGCTGAAGCACTCATTAATCCACTAATGACTCAGGAGCAGAAAGATTTTGTCAAAGTCAACAAAGAGCTTGATTTTGGCTACCAATTCGGAGATGTCGGGCGGTTTCGTGTCAATGTCTATCATGCAAAAAATGCTATGGCTGCTGCGTTGCGACTTATTCCCAGCAAAATTAAGTCCATTGAGGAGCTTAACCTCCCCCCTATTTTCAATGAGTTTACTCGGTATAAGCAAGGGCTCGTGCTTATTACTGGACCGACAGGAGAAGGCAAGTCAACGACGCTTGCGGCCATGATTGACCAAATCAACCAAACTCGTGCAGAACACATTGTGACAATCGAGGATCCTGTTGAGTTCTTATATCAGCCAAAGAAATCAGTGATCTCGCAGCGTGAGGTAAATCACGACACTCATGGTTGGGACATAGCACTCAAATCGGTTCTCCGTGAAGATCCAGACATTGTGCTGATTGGTGAAATGCGCGATTACGAGACTATTGCTTCGGCGATCACGATTGCTGAGACAGGTCACTTAGTTTTTGCAACTCTCCATACTGCCACGGCTGCTCAAACCGTCGATCGTATAATTGACGTCTTCCCAGCACATCAGCAAGGTCAGATTCGTCAACAGCTGGCTGCAACTATCAAGGTTGTCGCTTCGCAGCGTCTTTTACCAAGCGTCCAGGGTGGCCGTGTGGCTGCATTAGAGATTATGGTTGCAAACCCAGCGATTCGAAATCTGGTTCGTGAAGCAAAGACCCACCAAATTGACAACGTTATCCAGACTTCAGCTGACACAGGCATGATGCTCATAGAGACCAACTTGCAACGGTTACTGCAACAAGGCGCTATCACATTAGAAAGTGCACAGGAGTATGCATTCCGGCCAGCTGACCTGGAACGGTTAATAGCTAATAATCACTAGAGTAGCTTCTGGCAACTTAATAAAACCTATGCCCTATTTCGTCTATACAGCAAAAAACCAGTTTGGAGAAACAGTAAAGGGTAAAGTAGAAGCCAAAGATCATACACAGGCTGCTGCTTTGCTCACCAGTCGAAAGTTATTGGTGATCAAGGTAAACCCACTAACTGAAGATTCATTTGCGTTTTTGAGAACAGCTTTGTTTGGGGTAAAGCACACTGACATTGTTAATTTCACCCGACAGTTGTCAACCATGATTACCGCAGGTTTGCCTCTCGCGAATGCTCTGTCGATACTTGTGAGGCAGAGCAAAGCTGAGATGTCGAAATTGGTAGCTAGTCTCCTCCAGGATGTTGAGGGCGGAACTTCATTTTCCAAGTCACTTGCCAAGTACCAAGATGTTTTTCCTCGAATTTACGTTCAACTAGTGAACGCGGGGGAAGCTGGCGGTGTGCTCGATGAAGTGTTACAGCGTCTAGCTGACAACATGGAGAAAGAAAAGGAATTTAGATCAAAAACACGGGGTGCATTAATTTACCCAATCATAGTTATCATTGCAATGATGGTAGTTGGTTTTGTAATGATGATTTTTGTTATCCCAAAGTTGACAGAAATGTATAAGGATTTTGGTGCTGATTTACCTCTACCTACGAGGATTTTAATGGCCATTTCTGATTTTATGGTTAGCTTTTGGTGGGTATGCATAGGTGGAGCTGTTGCTGGTGTAGTTGCATTCAGAAATTGGTACAAGACCAATAAGGGGCAACACACTGTTGATAAATACCTTTTGAGAGTTCCAATTTTTGGTGAGTTGAAGCAAAAAATTATTTTAACCGAGTTCTCTCGGACACTGGCCTTGCTTCTCGGAGCTGGTATTTCCCTACTCCAGGCACTAGAAATTGTCACTGATGGAGTGGCAAACGTTATTTACAGGGATGCCCTTAAGGATGTGACTAAACAAGTTGAAAAGGGTATCTCATTGTCTCAGGCACTGAGTCACTATGAGGAGTTTCCACCGATTCTGCATCAGATGATGGGTGTCGGCGAGGAAACTGGAAGGTTGGATGACGTGCTCATGAAGTTATCAAAGTATTTTGAACAGGAAAGCGAACAAGCAGTTAAGAACTTAACCACAGCTATGGAGCCTTTGATTATGATTGTGCTCGGTGTTGGCGTTGGGGTGATGGTTATTGCCATCATCATGCCAATCTATAACTTAACATCGCAGTTCTAGTACTAAAGTGAATCATCTTTTGTACAGTGACACCAAAACACCTCTTGCAAGACTAAACAGTAATGGTATAGAGTAATATATGCACTGTATACTTCGCGGTAACTGCCCAGTGCGTTAAAGGAAATGGAATATGATCACTTCACTCAAAACAACAACGAAAAATGTAGGCCGCTCGCTTCGTCAAGCTGGTTTTACCATGATCGAGTTGCTTATCGTGATTGCCATTCTTGGTATCCTCGCCGTGGCTGTTCTTTCAGCAATTAATCCTGTAGAGCAAATCAATCGTGGCCGAGACACTGGTTCTCGATCAGATGCCGAACAGTTGCTGAGTGCAATTGATCGATTCAATGCGTTTCAAGGTTACTATCCATGGCAAATTGGTCAGGGTGATGTCGGTAACCTGGCTATTGCTTGGTCGGCAATTGATGGCACTATTGAGGACACCAACAACTGTTTGCTACATGAAAAGTTGAGCGTAGTAGCTGATAGTCCTGCTGGTTGTACTGGAACTGATGAGCTCAAGCAGACTTTTTTCAACAGAACGCAAGGTGCCAGTGCGAACCCACTCTACATTTATAACAGTGGTACTGTTGGTGATAGCACCTATGTTTGTTTCCTTCCTAAGTCAAAAGCTTTTAACACAGAAGCGCTCAATCGATGTGGCGACCAAGCGGGTAGTGGATTGCCCGCTGACCTGTCCGGAGCTGCTACAGAAGTTTGCGATAACTTCCCAGACACTGCGCTGGTGTGCCTGCCCTAAGGCCTAGAACGACTTGATCATTCTTTCAAATCAGTATACGCTTCTCATAGCGCAGTTGATTTGTGAGACGGGCACCACCACATGGCACTTATCAGTTTTTTACTCATTAGCATTGTCCTGTTTGTTCTAGGAGCAGCTGTTGGTAGTTTCCTGAATGTTGTGATTATTCGCTCTTTCCTTGAGGAAGATTGGATTAAGGGGCGATCACGATGTGACCATTGCCGCAGCGAACTTGTCTGGTATGACATGGTTCCCCTCTTATCTTATTGGTGGCTTGGAGGTGCGTGTCGCTGGTGCAAAGAACCAATTTCACTAAGTCATCCGGTTGTTGAAGTCCTCACAGGAGCTTTGTTCGTCTGGTGGTACTGGTTTGGCTTTTTATTCTTTAAACTGGCCGAGCAACCTTTCACTGTACTTCAACCTTTGTTCTGGTTGGCTGTTGGTCTTATCTTGCTTGTCATTTTCTTTGCTGATCTGTGGTACTTTCTTATACCTGACGTTGCAGTGGTGACACTCACGGTACTTGCGGTACTCTATCGTGGCTCGTTAGTGTTTTATGGAGTGATGCATCCAGCCGACTTAACTCGGATGGTTGTGGTGGTGTTTGCAGCCGTGGGATTCTTATATGGTTTGTGGTTACTGACCAAACAAAAAGGAATTGGTTTCGGTGATGTTAAACTCATGATGCCTTTGGGACTGCTCCTCGGGTGGCCGGAAACAATTGTAAGCTTATTTTTGGCATTTGTTGCCGGGGGTGTGGTTGGGTTAGGTCTGTTACTTCTCGGTAAGAAAAAGCTTAAGCAACCTGTTCCGTTTGGTCCCTTTCTCATTGGTTCGGCGGTTGCGTGTTTGTTTTGGGGTGAACAGATATTTGCTTGGTACTGGAGACTGGTTACAGGAGGCTGAATAGCTGTTGTCTCAAGCACCAGTTGTACTCAAGCTCGATCCGAGCTAGTATGGAATATACTGTTAAATCACCTCATTATGGCCTAAAGCGCCTTGAGGGAAAGCGAGTAGACTTCGACTATGCGAATTTTGAGGTACCTGCTGAGTGCGACAATCGGAGTTGTAATTATTGGTGTACTAGCACTGTTAATTGCACGAGAGGTTTTTGCCTATTGGGGTGTGTCTACTGTTCGGACTTCAGTTTTGGAGTTGGCTAGAGCCCGAGACCAAGGTTCTTATCAGCAAGAATGTCATCAGCGTGGTAAGTCAGTCGGTCCAGGTGGAGTTATCATGCAGTTGCGGTTTCTCTCCTCTACTGAGTACGTGCTTGAGGCACTGTGCAATGCAACCAGCAATCAGCCTATTCCCATTGGCAGAGAGAGTTTACCACCGTTCGTTGAAAAGGTTAAAGGCAGTTCCGGTTTTGCTTCAAGTTCTGCTCCCAGTGGAATTCAACTAGCTGTTTTTTGGCAATTGGGACAAGAAGTTGAACGGTTACTGAAACTCAGCTCATCATGGGTCACTAAGACAAAAGTGCTGATATATCAGGACGAAGTTCTGATAGAAGGTGGTGATGTTACTCTGGTCGGTAATGGACCGGTCACCTCTTGTACGGGTTATGGATACACTTGTTGCCGAGAAGAATCAGAAATGGGAATTGGGGACAGGATTGTTGGGTTGACTGATTGCCAGAACAGTTGCTTCAG
>CAZBTU010000013.1:14216-27155 GCA_964494905.1 uncultured Pseudomonadales bacterium
TGAGTTACCAGGGGTCTGCTTATACAGACTGGCTCAGGATATGGTACAACTATATATGTGTATGTGTAACAGAGAACACTAAAAGGAGATGCATGTGGAGAATATTTAAGCCTTTTGACAGAATCTCTCAGACTGGTTTTAGTTTGTTGGAACTACTCGTTGTTATCTCAATTATTGGTATCTTAGTTACTATGAGTGTGGCTGCCTTTACAAATGCTCAGCAGAAAAGCCGGAATGCTCGTCGACGAACTGATGTAAAGGCCATTCAAAATGCCATGGAGCAGTACTACTCCATTAATAGTTCATCCTATCCTTCATCTGGAGGCGGTACACCTTGTTCAGTCGCAGCATTGAGTACCTTCTTGTCGCCTTTCCCTGCAGATCCTAAGAACTCTGGTTCGAATCAATACAGTTGTGCAACAGATGCCAGTGCATACTGTGTCTGTGCATATATGGAAGGTAGCGAAGCAGGTAATAGTAATGCTGCTGCGAGCTCTACAGCATGTGGAGGTTTAGGAAATAGTGGGAGTTACTTCTGTGTTCGCAATTTACAGTAGACAGGCAATAAGGAGGCGTATGGCATTAGTTCACAGAAAGAAAGAAACTGCTGGTTTCTCATTAATAGAACTCCTAGTTGTAACAACAATCATCATTGTGCTCTCAGCAGTCGGCTTAGTGACTTTTGGCGCTGCTGGCAAGAATGCTCGTGATGGCAAACGAAAGTCAGACATAGAAGCTGTTCGACAGTCTCTAGTTTTATACCGAAGTGATAACGCATCGTATCCAACTACCAGCGACTATAGCACTATTGTAGCCAATCCCCTAATTACTGAGGGGTATCTGAGCGCACCTGCGCCACTCGACCCTAAGAACGATGCTACGTATTTTTATCAGTATGCTGCGACAGGCGGTGGGACCGGTTTCTGTGTTTGTGCGAGAGTGGAGAGTGCTGGCGAGGGAAATAGCTCGAATGCAAGTTGTAACTTTGTGGCTGGTAGCGATTATTACTGTGCCAAAAATCCATAGCGAGGGAATTCATGTCACAGCTGTCGAGCATTAGTAACTCATGGGGCTTTACTCTCATAGAGATGTTGGTGACTATGGGGGTTATGGTGGTGGTTCTAGGTGGTGGTATTGTTGGGTTTATTCGTTTCAACGAGCGTCAAACTGTTCTAGAAGCTTCCAAGCAAATACAGACCCTTGTTCGGTCTGCGCGGGTTAAGGCACAAGTCAAGGACACACCGGAAGGCTGCAGCGATTTGGGAGGTCTACAAGGTTTCCGGGTTAGTGGTACATCTGGCGCTGGTTCAACAATCAATGTCAGTGCCTGGTGTGGCGCTAACAAAGCGTCAGCACAACCGCTCCCGACTGCCTCATCAAGTTATACTCTCCCCTCTACAATCTCACTTGATACCGACTTAACGCTGACATTTTATACTCTCCACGGTGGTACTGATTTGGCTTCGGAAGTTGATGTGGCAGTTTCGGGATCAAACTTAACATATCACTTTTTCATAACTCCAGGTGGTGAGTTGCAAGAAGGATGCTGGGGGACTGATCGATGCTAGGGAAAAAAAGTGCTTTTCACCTGAATAAAATACGATCAGAGGGATCTTCTCTAATTGAGATTTTAATCGCAACACTTGTGGTGGGCTTAGTGGTGACTGCGATTGCAACGGGAATGAGTTATACGGTTCGCAATAGTGCCGAGGCACGATTTCGTGAGGCAGCAGTGATGTTAGGCCAAGACTTGGTTGAGTCATTTTACAGAGAACGCAACAGGCAAGGCTGGTACCAATTTACCAGTATGTTTACGGATGGGAGCACCTACTGCTTTTCAAGCATCCCCGAGCCATTTCAAGCTGAAGTATTGGCAAGTATTGAGGGTAGTTGTGGTGCTTCTGACACTGTCAGTATCTCTGGTTTGTCTGCTCCATTCACGCGAGAAGCAGTACTCGATGTTGACGGTGAAACGGTGACGGTAACCGTTACAGTCTCATGGAAAATTGATACTGGTGTGAGAGATATTGAGCTCGTCCAGCAGTTCAAAAACTGGAATTGATAATTTCAGCACAACAAGATATCTAGTTTCTGAGAAAAATTAGTGACGAAAAAGTTTCGGTGGTAGCCGGAGGTGCGTTACTGGAAACAGTTGGCGATTCTTTACTCAGGGTAAAAGTAACCTCAACACTCCTCTTCCCATTAGACTCATCGCAAGAGAATGTGATTTGGTCATTTTCTAATGTTACTCCATCAGAAGTGAGGAGCTGTGGCTTTGCTTCATGGGTATACTGAACTGCTAGTTTGTAGCTACCATCATCATCGAAAGCAATGATTTCCCCCTCTGTCCCATCGACCGAACGGAAGGCAATCTGTGGCATATTTGGTGCACAGATCTGTTTTTGCGCACCACTAGTTGGAAGCAGCTCAATCGAATTTCTGAGCAGGAACTCAATTCTGCCCATAGCATAACTTCCTTCACTTTTCACAAACGAGCGGGTACTAGTCCGTGCGTTACTGAGTAGGAAAACCATAAAAAGCGAGGAGACGCTCAGAATAATGAACGCAGCAATGCTTGTTGTGACAAGGAGCTCAATTAGAGTAAAACCGGTAGCATTTTTGCTATGCATATGTATTGACTAGTTAACTTCTTGCCACAAGACATCAGTGCTCTGTAGTTCGACTGGGATGTTGATCAACATGTCTGGTCTGAACAAGAACATTTCAGTGGGGTTGGTATGATTCTCCAGCGCTCCATCACCAGAGTCAGCGTAGTTGCGGTTAAGCTGAATGCCACCGCTGCCATCTTGGTCCCAAGCAACAAAGGTTCCAGCTCCAATGAATTTTTTGTCGGCAATATTAGCATTGGGGTTAGCTTCTATGACAATGCTGTTGTCTGCAACGTATAAACCTTCGACATTTGTATCGGAAGCAGCTGGATCACTATTGCCGACGCTCTCATTAAAGATAATGGAACCGTTCACGATGAAGCCCAGGAAACCGTTTGTTTTCACTTGAATCGCTGCTCCAGTGCTTAGGCTCGATCCATCGATTGTCAAGTTGCCATCGACAAAGATGATCAAAGCTTCGTTTCCGTCTACTGCCCAGGTAGAACCATCGCTAGGTCGAATAGTAAGATCACCAGTATGTTTGTAGATTGTGGGATCATCGGTTAGAGCAGGTTGACCGACAACTACTCCACTGATGGTTGGGAGGGTTGTAAGGTTATCGTAGTCGACTCTGCTCTGGAAGTATTCAAAGTCTTCACGATCCAGATTAGAGTGCGAAGTGGGCTCGCTGGTGAACAGTTGGGGTTGACGATCAGTAAGATATTGGCCAATGTCACCAGTGCTTATTGAACCTGAACCAGCCATAGGTACTCCAGCCGTTTCACTACTACTATCATCGAATAATCCACTGCTGTCTCTGGTGATCAAGTATGGGATACAAGTCCCGCCACTCAAGTAATCATCGAGGCATTGCTGCGGAATATCAGATTGAACAGTGCCACTCGCCGCATAGAGCAACCCGTTCGCAATTTGCCACCAAGGTTCCACTGAGAGGTCTACGGTCTTAAAGAAAAAGTGGACAGTCGCCCCAGGAGCGGGAGGTGAACTGACGTCGTAATAGGCACAACCGTCCGGACAGTGACAGGTTAGTGCATTTGCAGGATCTGGTGGAGGCGGAAGATTGAGTTGCAGTGTGTACTTTGGTGTACCCCAGGAAGAAGGCGAATACGGCACGTTGCCAAGGTTATAGCTAGTACTGTTCATGGCTGGACTGGGAACTGGGAGTGTCTGGATAACTTGACCAGATTGTTGAGCAACCAAATCAACAGTAGTACTTGCAGGCGGTGGAGTTCGATAAATTGGGGAACTATTACACTGATAGTTGCCTCCACCTAGATCCTGAGCGTTGTGGAAGTGACCAGTAATATTCTGCACCAGGTCATAATCACGGGTCACCCAATTACTGTTTGAGACACCTGAAGGAAGTCCAAAGCATGTAGCGTTAGTTGCCCTCACACTGTACTTAATTTCGTTTGTGTGGTTGATGTCGGTTGTGTAGGTGTGGGTGGGTGGGACAACAACTGAGCATTGAACTTGTGTTCCAGAGTATGTAATAGAACACTTATTGTTTATCCAGGTGCCAGTGCAAGAAGATAGGCATTGGTCAAAAATAGCGTCAAGTTGTGACTCATTGAAGCTGACAGACTGTCGGTGAGCGATAATGTCGTAGCGAGTGGCATTGGTAACACTACTCCAGTTCACTGTGATTGTATCTGTTCCGCTGACAGTAACGTTCCCACTCGCTGGGCTTGGACTTGGTGTGGATGGGGTGACTGAGCCAGTTGTGGGACATGTTGAGCCACATTGGTCATTTTGACCACACGATAGAGTGCATTGTTTGACACACTGCACTGTAATGCGAGCATTGTCATCAACGATATTGGGATCCTGTACTTGCGGCATGGTACAGCTCTCGTAACCAGTAGCGCTACAGTTTATCCCACCACCAAGACCCTCGTACGAACAGTTGGGATTACCGGAGCAGAGCGCACCGTTATCTGTGTTCATAGCACAGAAAACGTAATAGTCTCCGACTGGCAAACCAGTAACACTCACTGTGGTGTAGCAAGGTGTGTTACTACCTGTTGAACAATTAACTCCGGTCGGATAGTAGTAATGACGACCGCTATATACGGCGTGAGTCATAGTGTTTGGTTGTGGGCTTACGATGATGCTAGTAGGAGCACCAGTTGCCCCTGGATTTTTTGTCACGATGCCCACTGTAACGTTTTCTGGTGTTTGACTACTTGATTGAGCAAAGAGACTAAAGGTTGCAATGTTGTTAGGTGCAGTATTGCCGATGACACGCTCGACTGGACTGATAGTACAAGTTTTTTGTATATCCTCGACTACACCGATGCCAACAAGACCGTCACACGAACCATTAGTGTTGACCCAGTTAGCAGCTGTGGGACTGCCAGTCGAAACTCGCCAACCCGATGGGAGCTGGGCGCCCAACGTATAAAATCCTGTGTCTTTTGAGATAATCCTATATGGGCCCGTCTTCATGTATGAAGAAGTTGTATTGTCGCAGACTCCGGCACTACAAGCTCTGCCCTTTTCATCCGCAGATTCACCACTACAGGCAGCCCATGACCAGTGACAGCCGGTAGAACAGGAGTGTTCAGAAAAACAGGTGACAGCGACATCCATCCACTCCCAGCCCCACGTGGAACAAGTTGCTGTTCCTCCATTGCAGGGACCGTCAGTCCAGGTACAAGTGTTACCGGTGAACTCTGAGTTACCCACATTACAGTTGTCTTGGTATACATCGCTGCCCACCTTAATAGCAGCACCGGGTAGGTGTTTCGTATTGCTGGTAAGGCAGTCACTTCGAGAAGTGATTCTTTTTTCTCCTTGTGCAGGCTCCCAGTTTCCGTCCTCGTCAATATCTTCGAACAAAAACACGGCTTTTTTGCTACTCTGGGTGGTGCAACTGGCACAACCACAAGGTTCGTTCGATGTTGTTTCTTGGCAAGCAGCGCTATTAACACAGCGCCAACATGTGGTTCCACCACCGGGTGGTGGTGGCGGAGGCGGACTGCTTGGGGTACCAGAAACCCAACAGCTACGGGTCTCAGAGCCGCCGTTGCCCACGGAACAGCTGGTGCCACTGTTTTGAGAGGTGCACGTAGTAGCGTTGATAGTTGCGCTGCAGGTGTTTGGGTCTGGGTGGCTACAGGCTACACTTCCCTGTGTGATGACACACTGTTGTGCCCAGCCGCTCGGGCAGCCATAGGAGCAGGTGCCTGGTGGGCTGAGTTGGCCGCAGTAGTTTAAGCATGACTGTTGTGTTGGATATCCAGAGCCACCGTATGAGCAATACCAGCCAGCAATTTCACCGTTTTGCCAGCCTGCACAAACACTGGTACTGTTTTGACAACTCCACTGATTGACAGTGAGATTAAATCCGCAACAGCCGGGGTCCCAACACTGGGCTGCAGAGGCTTGGTCTGGGATGTGGATGCTGTTTTGGAATAAAAAAACTGAGGTTACTACTACAGCTAGTTTGAGCAAAGGGAGCAATAGAGTTCGAGAAAGCAAGGATCTCATATCAAAATTCTAACTTGCTGATGACAGTGAACGGGACTTCGAGCTTAATTTTTTCTTGTTTGCTTATTGCAGTCAGCTGTTCTTGCAGCCACTCAATAAATTCTGGACTCTGATCAGATAAATCAAGTTCAATAGAAAAACTAGCACCTGGTTGTAGCTCAGTTGCTAAGTCCTTTACTCTTCTCTCCTCTTCTACGACTGCGTCAGGAATGTTTTTATTCTTACGATAGCGAGCTGTCATGACTTTATTCGCTGCACCCAAGTTGTACTCAAACACGCCCTCAGGATATTCTGAGCTTGTGGCTGTGAGAAAATACATTTCTTTGGCAAAATCAAAGGTAACGGGTCTGGTTTCAATTTTTTGGACGATGCCACTCAATGCGATAATTTCTTTATCGCCTAAGAAAACTGGTGCCGCAACGCCGGTCTCTGTTAGCTTTGCTGTGTCTGAAACTGGTGATTGTGGCGATTGCAACTTTTGATATTGAAGATAAATAACATAACCTACCAGCAGCAACGCAAAAATTAAAATAACACGAAAAAATCGACGCTTCTGTTGCGATGCCATACAGTCAGTGTAGCCGACTGTCGCATCGAGAGCAATAGTTAACTAATGCGGAAATAATCAGTTTGTTACCTGTAAAGCTGCATCTTGAATGAAAAGTGACACAATTGATGGTGGAATTGCCCATTCTACTCCATTAGCTAAATCTGATTGGTTTTCGGGACTGTAGGGAGAGAATCCATCCCCACCAGGTACAGTTCCAGCAACAAACGCTTCGGTAGTATATGCGGAAGGGTTATCGAAAATCTGGCCAGCTACACGCAATACGGCATATCCTGATCCAGTAGATTCAAAATGATTAAGTATTGGGACATACTTGGCTTGATTTGTAGGAATAGGTGTACCAGCTGAACCATATCCATTTTCGTCTAGCACCCAGGTGTATCTTGTTGTTTGCTCTTCTAATGATATTTCTAAGAGAACAGGTACGTAATTGCCATCAAATTTAACCCAGGTTTCAAATAGTAACATTGGAAAAGTTAGGTCAGGTGAAAACTCATAGATTCGAGTACCTACGTATTTAACAGCTAAATAGTAGTGAGGTATTGTAAAATTTTCGGTGCCAGGAACCATTACTGAAACAGTCTCAGAATTAAATCCAAGATGTGTTCGGATATCCTGAGAGAATTGTGCTTGGGTGGTTGGCACATAGTTTTCGATACCGAATTGGCTACTAAGGAAATTATTGAGAAGTGACAATCTCTCAGTATCAGTTTGTGGAAAATTACCGGCGTACGTACTAAGTAAAGCAGATTCTCCTGAGGTTACTGAATCGGCTGAAATAAGTGGTGTCAGAACTGGTGGCGGAGAAAGTGTCGCTCGGCCATTGGCGTCCAAGGGTCCAAGAGCTAAAAACGGCAACACTAAATTGGGTGTAGTTGTGTCATCAAGTAGCGACTCTACAAATGCTGAGGAATTATCACTCTCTGCTTCCGCGACTCTCACCCACCCGTTGTCTACGGGTTTACCATCTGCATCAAGTCCGATCTCGCGACATGCAACCAAAGTAATTGAACCATCAGCCTCTCTCATGATTGCCATAAGTTTGGGTTTGCCGTCTATGAGTACAACAGAAACTTCTGTATATTCACTTGGGTCCAGTGCGAGTTCTCCTGGTTTGTTACCGTCTGGGTTCCCTACAAAGATAATAGGGCCATTGTTAGTGAGTGGATCTTGTAAAGCGCTAGATATTCCATCCTCGATTGCTTCTCTTGTGAGCTCCTGAATTTCAGCCAACGTTAAATTTGGTGAAAAGGTCACGAGCGCACCGGGTCCACCATATGGGGTAACGTCATTTGTCTTGTCGTTTGGATCAGCCGTTGTTGTATCTGGCTCATAGAGTCTGAAGCCGATTTGAACAGGAATTTGCTGGCCATCTGGTGAGTTCGTGTAGACGACCTGACCGTTTTCATCTATTAGGTTGAAGACCTGAAGGTTGAACACACTATCAATTATTTTTGTTTCTATCAACGCATGACCGAGATTCTGAGCAGGTGAGTTCTCGACCAACAAGTTTCCAGATCCGTCGGCAGGTATTCTGGTTGGTCCAGCCTCGACAGTGTTGACAGCAATTTGTGTTGCTGTTGCGAGTGGTGTTTCCTGAGCGGCTACAAGCGGAGCGGTAGGTGTAGCTTGGTGTTCCGGTGTTACGGTTGAGTTTTGTTCAACCACAATCGCTGTAGAACTTGGAGTAATGGGGGTTTGAACAGTTGATTCAGGAGTACAAGCGGAGAGCAGTATAGCATTCACAATCATCAAGATTGCTATCATCTTAAAAAGGGACAAGCCAAGGCTTCTTTCTCGTGCATATCGACTTCTGGTTGTGGCTAGGCTGCGCGCTGGTACTCGTGCTTGATTTTTTTCTGGCTGTTTTGGAGCAGTCACGGCATCATGTGCAAGTGTTACTATTTCTTCAGCTTGTGCCTGTGTGTATCCGCTTAGTCTCAGCAATTGCTCGTTTTGTTGTACAAGTCCAGCAGCAAAATTTGCAGCGGTGTTGAATGAAAATGTTGAGAGAACATCAGCCACGTCAGTGGCTGTCTCAGCTGCTTCCCTCATTGTGTTTTGATCAATTGGAGATCGATTTTCTATCTGGCGCTTTGCCTTGATTCCAAAATCAACAGCTCTTGTCCTATTGTTTGCAGCAAAAGAGATAGAACGCTCATGGAGGTTTCGGAAAGATGCTAATGACATTATATATTTCCTCTGTAATGCCGAGCAAGGCTCGTTTACCTGAGGAATATTATATTAAATGTCTTATAATATATCAATACGTATCTAATGTGTATGATGAAGTGTGATAGAATTAAGTTTTACGACTTCAAAAATTCGATATCTTCTCTGATAGCCTTCACAATCAAGTTTCGTACTAAAACAGCTTTTGGGACTTTTCTAGTTTCGCTTGCCCATTTGAGATAACTACTAATTTCACCATTAATGAATAGGTTGAACTTACTTTCAGGTTGAGCTTCTATATACTCAATAGCTGAAATCAGCACACCCTGAAGGTCTTGAATATCGTAGTCGTAGGATTGAACCTTCTCCGAAATTAAGCCTTTAAGGCTATAGGGAACATTGCCACCATCCCTTTTGTATAGGGCAACAATTGGTTTATTGGAATGGATACAACATGCTAGTTCATAACCAATGCTCACGTCAGCTTTAGTTGTTTCAATGATTATTGCATCAGCCTGGTTAATCCACTGCCTTGTTTTTTTTGTATACAGTTTGGATTCATCAGGAGTCTCGTCTTCAATTTGTTCAATAGTTCTTTCCAAGTAATGTTTTGTCACTATCTGGTGTCCCTGTTTTTCGATAATTTTCAGGATTAAACTACATATGCTTTTATTGTTATCCACCGCGCTTATGAAATGTATTTTCATGTGTTATTGATGAATTAAGTGGCACTTTATGATAAAATTCACTAAATTTTATAGACTGACGGCAAAAAATCAATACGCATTTTATTGTATCTAAATTATCTGAATCATAAAATCACAACAGACTTGGCATGTGTCCCACATGACGGCTGAGTAAGTAGAAACATTTTCCAAAAGATATGAAAAACAATCACAGTAGCGTCGATATATTTTTTATGAGCGAAGCTTTGAATGAGGCGATGAAAGCCCTTGAAACAAAGAACTGGCCTGTAGGTTGTGTGATTGTTTTGGATGGAAAGGTTGTTTCGAGGGGATATAATCAGGTTTATTCTTCAACAAACAAGATAATGCATGCTGAAATCATGGCAATGATGAAAATTGCATCACTGTTGAGTGAATATGGGAACAAAGCGGACTTGTATGTAACTTATGAACCGTGCCCTATGTGTTTCGGCGCAGCATTATTGAACCACTTTAGGCGCATAGTATACGGTACAGATATTGACGGCAGTGGTGGGTTGAATTTAAGAGATCACCTTAACTATCGTTTTAAAGAAGATAAGTACAAAATTGATATTACATCAGGAGTGTTGGAAAGCAAATGTAGAGAAGTGTTTTTACAAGGTGACCCAGTGAAGAAATTGCCACAATTTTCTGAGTTGATTAGGAATGTTTAATTGATGCTATAATAATTGCACGTGCTTTCAATATGAAAATATATTTTAGCGTCTCACTTAGCCAAATGGATGATCGAACTAGAGCTAATTGTAAAGTGATCATTGATTATCTAAAAAGTTTGGGGCATACGGTAATACCGGAAGAGGTGATTGAAAAAAGTCAGAGTACTTATGTTCGACAGTCCAATGATCAATCTCTAGCAGCGCAGAAGAAATTGACGAAGTTAAAGAAACTCGCCGATCTAATTGTTGTAGAAGTCACAAAGCAAAGTTTAGCAGTTGGTCAAGAAGTTGCGCTAGCACTGTCGATGAATAAACCCGTTATTGCACTCTATGATGAAAATTCAGCCCCACACATTCTCAGAGATGAAGGTGGAGATCTGCTTTTAATGACTGCCTATTCACAAGATAATTTACTTGATGTCTTGAGCCAGTCACTTGAATATGCGTCCAGTCATCAAGATGTTAGGTTTAACTTCTTTATCTCTCCTGCTATAGGAAGTTACTTAGACTGGATTTCCCAAAATTACAAAATTCCCCGATCAGTTTATCTTAGAAATTTGATCGAGAAAGATATGACTGACAACAAAGAATATCATGGGTAATAGCACTTAACAGTGCATACTAATGTGTTCCCAATTGTATTCTTCATTTTTCTTGTTTATCATGGTTCTAGATTGAAACTACCATGATTAGAAGATCTGTTCTCTTGTCTACCAACCCCCAATCCGGCCAGATAGCGATAGCTGTCATGCTCATTATGGTCGTACTTTTGACGATTGGTTTGTCACTTGCCTCACGTACTACAGAAGAGATCTTCCTCTCTCAACAACAATCAGAATCCACACGAGTTTTTAACGCAGCTGAGTCAGGTGCAGAAGATGCATTGAGCCGAGATTTTTCAACCATCACACAGCAGCAGACATTTCCGTTGACGACCATAGATGGCGTGACGGTCAACTACACCATCACCCCTCAATCAGAGTTGGAGCGACAGTTGACAGAGGGAGACACTGCAACAGTGCTGACGAACAACAACAACATCGGTAATCTTACTGTTGAGTGGGGAAAAAATTCTGCAGGCTGTTCAGATAACGCGTCTTTGATTTTCTCTATCTACTACCAGGATTCACTCCTTGGAGGCATAACCAGAGTCAAGCATAAGGCAGTCAGCCCCGATGGTTGTAGTCGTGGTGATGGCTTCGAGTCAGCGTCCCCGAACTCTAATCCCTACAACAGCAGATACACCCTTTCGGGCGTTGACTCATCCGTCTTGTCTGTCCGTATTAAAGCGGTGTACAATGATACTGCTATCAAAGTAGCAGGAGTAAATTTGCCCCAGCAGCAGTATTTAGTACGTTCAGAAGCTGCCAACGAAAATGGTACAGAACAACGTACTGTTGAGGTGACTCGAGGGGTTTCTGCTCCGCCTGCTTTTATGGACTATGCAGTTTACACTGCTGGGACAATACAAAAAAATTAATTAAGGCCTGCCTATGTCCGCACTCGCGCTTGATATTGGTACATATAGCGTGAAAGCACTTGCCGGTAAACCGGGTAAAAAAATCACAGTTGAAAAAGCTGTGGAAGTGTTTAACACCACTGGTTTAGCTCTACCGACAGACGATGCCGCTTTAGAAAAGCTCGGCACATTCATCGATACATTTTTGTCAGACAATGATCTTCCCCGTTCTGATGTTCGTTTGGCTGTGCCGGATACTGTTGCGTCTATAAAAGTTATTTCCATTCCTCCCCTCTCTGATGCCGAGCTGGCTTCAGCTATTGGTTGGCAGGCTGAACAACATATTCCTATTCCGCCAGACGAGCTTTCACTCGAATACCAAGTTCTTTATCGACCTGAAAAGAAGGATAAAGAGAACATGAGAGTGCTGTTAGTTGGAGTTCGCAAACAAGTTGTTGAACGGTATGTTGACATGTTTAACCAACTCGGTATTGAACCAACGCTGCTCGAGACTCAAACAATTTCGGTTATTCGCTCACTTCAATTTTCCTACGAGGATCCCACTACTTTGCTCGTGCACTTTGGTTCCTCGACCATGATGCTTGCTCTTATTCGTCAGACTGAACCAGAATTTGTACTTTCCCATCTGAACGGTGGCCAGCTTTTAACACGGGCGTTGGAACAGACTGTTGGTTTGGATGCATCGCAGGCTGAACAGTACAAGCGAACCTATGGTCTTGATCCCAAACAATTCCAGGGAAAAGTGCGTGAAGCGTTGTTGCCTGCTGTGAAAGTTTTGTTGGCTGAAGTCAGAAAAGCTGCTCAATTTTTTGTTAACCAACACCCACAAGAGACTATTCAGCGTGTGGTGATTTCTGGCGGCTCTGCTCTACTTCCTGATTTAGTACAGTATGTTACCAGTGAGTTGGGAGCCGAAGTGCTGGTGGCAGCGCCCTTTATGGGAGTAAGCGGAGAGGTTCCACCAACTATCAATCATCCTGCAATGTCTGTATGTGTGGGGCTTTTAGCCCGGGAACTCTGACATGTCAAAGACGATTAACTTCGTTGCAGAGCGTCGGAAGAAACTGTCCCACTCTCAGCAACAGGATATAAAACATTTCCGACTCACCTCAATAATTACAGGTGCTATTTTTTTGGTTTTCTTAGTTACAGTGGGTGTTAGGCTCTTTTTTGTGTATCAGGTTAAACAAGTTGCTGACGCCCAAAAAAACAC
>CAZBTU010000014.1:0-10586 GCA_964494905.1 uncultured Pseudomonadales bacterium
AAATAAATCTAGTACAATGGATTTCCATGACCTACGAAAAACACAAGCGAATTCTTGATTTAATGGTGGCTACCTTACTATCGATTGTATTCCTACCAATCTGGTTTCTCATTCCACTTCTCATCTACTTTGATTCGGGTAAACCAATCATTTTTAAACATAAGCGAGTAGGCAGAAATGGTCAAGAGTTTTTTCTCTACAAGTTCCGGTCAATGGTGCCAAATGCGGATGAAATACTCCATGAGAAGAATCCTAAGTTACTTGAAAAATTCAAAAATGGTGACTGGAAAATAAAGGACGACCCACGCATTACTCGTCTTGGAAAAGTGCTTCGCTCACTCACCATTGATGAGTTTCCTCAACTGTATAACGTTTTTCGAGGAGAAATGAGCATGATCGGACCAAGAGCGTACCTGAAAAAAGAACTAGACGAGCAAACGAGACGCTACCCACATACAAAGCAGTTCGTTACTGACATACTTTCAGTTAAACCTGGCATAACCGGACCATGGCAAACGAGTGGTCGAAACGAGGTTCCATTTACCACACGAGCTGAGATGGATGCGCGGTATGCACGTCAGCAATCAATTCTTGCAGACTTAAAAATTCTCTTCAAAACACCACAAGCTATGATCTCAAAATGGTAATTTAGCGATTATTTGTTATACTTACCCCTATGCCCAACCAGTCTGTTGACATTACCCCCACAAACCAAAACATACCAGCAATGGAACCAAGTACGAATGACCAGGTGAGCAATTTATCAAATTCACCTGGTGACAAAAAACAACTACCAGCCAAATCACGACTACAACTCAATCCACGTAAAAAGAAACTGCTCCTAGGATTAATCTCAATTCTGTTGTTGCTGGTTGTCAGTGTAACCGCTGTCGGCTTCTATTCATATAAAGTTGTCCAAGCAATGTTGACCGAAACTCAAAGCGCCACACTACTCGGCCGAGAAGTATATCTCGCTTTTAAAGCCCAAAACTTGCCGGAAGCTTCTAGTAAAATTGTTGACTTGCAGAACAAAGTCGAAGGCATCTCGGCACGATACTCTCAGCTTGCATTTGCTCGTTATATACCAATTGCACGCACATACTATCTTGATGGTGAACATGGTATTACAGCTGCTCGAGCAGGTCTGCGCGCAGCAGGTGCCTCAATTGCTGCGGTCGAACCTTATGCTGACGTGCTCGGGTTCACTGGAGAAGGAACATTCACTGGTGGCACAACCGAGGACAGACTGAAAGTAATTCTTGAAACACTTGATAAAGTAAGTCCTCAACTTGACCAAATAACCGAAGAAATGCGAATTGTAGAGACAGAGTTAGCGGCCATCGATCCTGAGAAATATCCTGAAAATTTCAGGGACAAACCTATCCGCAGCTATATCCAACAGTCTCAAGAACTCAGCAGCGGCGCGGTCAGTGCACTCACCGAATACCGTTCAGTACTTGAACAACTTCCATCAGTCGCAGGCGGTAGAGGAGAAAGAAAAAAGTATCTTATATTATTCCAAAACGATAATGAACTTCGACCAACAGGTGGCTTCTTAACCGCATACGCCATAGTAAATGTAGAGAACGGCAAAGTTGAAGCTGAAAAATCTGATGATATTTATGAACTTGATCAGAAGTTTAAAAAGCAGGAACCAATTCCACCAGAGCTCGGTCGCTATCTGACTACTGAAAAGTTTTGGAATCTCAGAGATATGAATGTTTCCCCTGACTTCAAGTCATCCATGGAACAGTTCTATTCAAACTATAAAGGGATTCCCGGTGAACCAGAATCAATCGATGGTATCATTGCCGTTGATACCCACTTTCTCACCAACATAATGCAAGTACTCGGTCCTGTCGAAGTGCCTGGTTATGGAACCTTCAGTGCTGACAATGACCCGAGATGTGACTGTCCGCAGATCATCTACATTCTCTCGGAAATCATCACTCGACCCACGCCATATCACAGAGAAGACCGTAAAGGTATTTTGGGGCCACTCATGCGATCACTACTTACGAAAGCATACACTGCCCCCAAGCAACAGTGGCCGTTATTATTCGAGACTGGCTTTAAGAGCCTCGCAGCTCGACACGTCCAGATGTACTTTCTTTCCCCAGATGCTCAAGCCGCAGCTGAAACTGCTCAAGCAGCAGGCAGAATGTTGCCAAAAGAGAATAGTGACTATCTAGCAATCATAAACGCCAACCTAGGTGGAGCAAAATCCAACCTATTTGTTACGTATGACGTTAATCAAACAGTCAGTGCTCCACAAAATGGCATGATCACTAAAACTATCGAAATCACCTACCGCAATAATCGCAAAGCGGATAACTGCAACCTCGAAGCTGGCTTGCTCTGCTTAAACTCAACACTTCGAGACTGGACAAGAATATACGTTCCCTCAGGTTCAAAATTAGTAGAGGCACAAGGCTTTACAGAAGAACCGAGCAGCTACGACGAGCAAACTTTCACAGTTTTTGATGGATTTTTCACACTTGAACCACTTGGAACCGCGAAGCTGAAGCTTACCTATCAGGTCCCTTACGAAGATACCCAAACTTACCGACTGTATGTGTGGAAACAAGGTGGTATTGAAAACTACGAGATGCTTTCTGATGTTGAGGGTGGGCAAGAAAAACTAGTCATCGATAAGGATATTTCCTACGAAACTGCTTTCTAGCTCAATCCTTTTTATTTAATTGCAGTTGTTGTATGAGTGGTCGCACTTTCTGGGTTACAGGTGTTGTTTTAAAACGGTACGATTCTGGTGAACGAGACCGTGTTGTGTACATTCTGACTAAAGAACGGGGGAAAATTGCCTGTCTAGCAAAAGGTGTGCGACGAATTACGTCGACAAGGCTGAGCACGCTAGAACCAGGCAATCTCATTTCTGCATTTTGCGTTGAGACGAAGTCGTGGCCAATTCTCACCCAAAGCAAACTACTTGGCAATTCTTCAATGCTACCACATACGCTGAAAGCATTCCGGCAACTCTCTGAAATTCTTGAGATGCTGGACCAACTATTTGTTGAAGAAGAAATGGACGATCATATCTTTCATTTAGTCAAACAACTGCGGACAATGGTCACGCAGCCCTCTGTCTCAACCCGACAAGTCAGGCAAATACTTGTTCAGCTAATTCAAGCACTTGGTTTTCCGCATCCCGACACACAACCACAGCTGACAATCACTGAATATGTCTCTCAGCTTACAGAAAAACCGTTAAGAAGTTTCCAATTCCTAAAAACCAAAGCGTAACTTTGCTTGGTAGTGCGCAAACAACGTCATGGTATACTAAATGGTATTCTTGTCGAGCTTTGGCAAGCTCTCTAATAGACAAGGCAATTGAGGTGTTCTGGCAAAGCCAGAAAAGAAGGGTGGAACCGTCCCTAAAAGGGATCCCTTCGTCCTAATAATGAAAAGATTATTAGAAAGGTTTCATGAATAGCAATCTATCCCCAAAACCAACTCTGGACGAAGTGGTATCACTGTCTAAGCGACGTGGATTTGTGTATCCTACGTCAAGCATATATGGCGGCCTGACTAGCTCCTATGACTACGGCCCACTCGGAGCGGAGCTGCTTCGCTCAATTCGCAACGCGTGGTGGGACTTTTTTATTACAAAGAGACCTGACATGGTTGGGCTTGATTCCCAAATTTTACTGCATCCACAGACTTGGGTAGCATCAGGTCATGTTGATTCGTTTAGTGATCCCTTAGTTGAAGACGTCAAAACCAAAAAGCGCTATCGGGCAGATCACATAATCGAAGCCTGGATAGAAACTCACCCACAAACAACGATTTCTCAGTCAATTGAGGACATGAATGTTGATGATATGGCTGTTTTTTTAGCAGAACAGAATGTTAGCAGTCCCGAGGGAAACCCATTATCTTCACCCAAAGCCTTCAACCTACTCTTCGAAACTGCAATCGGCTCAGTCGCAGGCGAAAAGGCAAAAGTATACCTACGCGGCGAAACAGCGCAGGGTATTTTCACAAACTTTAAAAATATCTTAGGCTCAACCAGAGTTCAACTACCCTTTGGAGTTGGCCAAATCGGAAAAAGCTTTAGAAACGAGATCACCACAGGTCAATTCGTTTTTCGAACGCTTGAATTTGAACAAGCAGAGATTGAGTATTTCTTCAATCCCAAGCAATCATCCTGGCAACAACACTTTCAGGATTGGCAAAACTTGATGTGGGAATTCATAACTGATGTCATGGGTATCGCACCTGATCATCTCAGATGGAGAAAACATAGTGACACAGAACGAAGTTTCTACAGTTTGGAAACTCAAGACTTGGAGTACCAGTTTCCATTCGGCTGGAAAGAGCTGTGGGGAATTGCCTATCGAACGGATTATGACCTCAAACAGCACGAACAGTTGAGTGGCGAGTCACTACACTACACTGATCCTCACACGGGAGAGTCATTCATTCCACACGTAATTGAACCTGCCCTCGGAATTGCCCGTCTCTTCCTGATGATCCTCTGTGACCATTACTGGTTCGATTCTGAACGCAATCGGACTGTTCTGAAGCTGCCACACCACCTGGCTCCTGTTCGCGCCGCAGTCTTTCCTTTACTTCGTAACAAACCCGAACTTGTGCAAGTAGCTCGAAAAGTCTGGCAGTCACTCTCAATACACTACTCAGTGAGTTGGGATGATAGGGGTAATATTGGAAAAAGATACTTATATCAAGACGAGGTTGGCACACCATACTGCATTACTGTTGATTACCAAACCCTGGAAGATGATACTGTCACCATCCGAGATCGAGATACAGCTGTACAAGAACGTATTTCACTGAACGCAATGGTTGACTATCTTGAGAAATCCCCTCATTTGCCGACAAAGTAAAGTAGTATAAAATGACCAGTATGCAAAAAAAGGTTTTATTACCCATAGTTGTAGTTGTGTTGCTGCTCGTTGGTTTTGGCGGTTATTTAGCTACTAGAGGAAAGAGCCAAGTCTCTGATGAAATCACCCCTCAAAAAAAGAAAGTCGAAGAACCGGTTAATATTATTCCGGTATCCGAGAGACCATATGTTCAAATCGCCCCAGTGGCAGATGGACGAAACGTTGAACTGATCGTTAAATCACTCAATAAGACTGCTGATCAAGCAGAATTTGAGTTGGAATATCAATCCGGGTCACTGCTCCAGGGTGCATTCGGACTACTTGAACTTGACCAACTACCAGCACGAGAAACAATTCTGCTTGGTAGCTGTAGCGCCGGAGGCAAGTGCACTTTCCATGAAGATGTTAAGGGTGGAAGTCTCAAACTCAAATTTACTGGCGATGAGCCGTATGCTGTTAAATCCGACTGGCGATACTTTGAGAATACCACTAAGGAAACAGCCTTTAGTTCAAAAGACGCAAAATTTCAAATAGAAGCGCCTCAGCTCGGCCAGCAGCCATATGTCATCATATATAATAGTCCTGGGCATCCCGAAGTTGCTGGACAGGTTGTGTCAGATGTCTACTCCCTAGCTGTAAGCAAACCTCTCACTGGCACAGCATCCTTGACAATTCGTTCTGCAGAAGAAGGGAATTTACAGATTCTTGGTTGGGATGGAACTACTTGGCAGGAGTTTGAGAGTCAAACTGAAGGTAAAATGGTAAAGGCAGAGGTCGAATTACTTGAACTTTTTGTTGTAGTAAAAAAATAGCACCGTAGCAATACAGTTTTCCACAGCCGCTTTCAGCGGCTGTTTTTGTTACCCCTCCTAAATTTTGGGGTTAATGAAGTAATCGTTCCAGTTGATTGTTGTCCACTTTACAAGGAAGGTTTTCTTTGTCATACTCAAAATTGTTAAATGGTAAAAAATGGTATTTAGGCCAATCAGAAATGTTTATTGGGACTTACTATCATACGCTAGAAGCCCACGGCCGAGTATCATTACCAAAAGCTTTTAGAGAAAAAAACCAAAAATGGGTGGTTACTAGAGGCTTAGACGGGGGGCTGTTTTTATTTAGTCAAGATGATTTTTTTAATCAGTTGACTGAGTTAAACTCCCGCACATTCACAAAGAAACGTAATCGAGACTTCGTACGGCTTATGACCAACGAAGCCATTGAAGTTGAGCCAGATAAAAATGGTCGAGTACAACTGCCTGAGTACTTGATTGCTTTCGCAAAACTGAAAAAGGAGTTGGTAATTGTTGGTAGCTTGTCCAAAGTGGAAATTTGGGACAGAACTGCATATCACAACTACGTTCAAGTAATTGAAGATAACTCTGAATCTATTGCAGAAAGCCTAGAAGAACACAATGACGCAGCAACAGCATAGATCCGTTTTGTTAGAAGAAAGCGTTCAAGGTCTGCAAATCACTGCAGATGCCTGGTATATAGACGCAACTTTTGGCAGAGGGGGACACACACGCTCACTACTAGATGCCAATGCTCGAGTAATTGCATTTGACTGGGATCATGAGGCTATTCGGTATGGCGAAGAATTATTCACATCAGAAATTGCAGAAAAAAGGTTGATTCTTATTCATCAAAGTTTTGAACATCTCACAAGCGAATGTAGCAAACTTGAGCTCGACATTAACTCAAACATTGCCGGCTGCCTATTTGATTTTGGGACCAGCACCGAACAACTGACTTCTGGTGTTCGCGGTTTCAGCCTTTACGAAGATGGACCACTTGACATGAGAATGGATGTGAGGCTGCAAGTGCAAGCAAAAGATATCTTGGCAGCAGTTCCAGAGAAGCAGTTAGCCGAGTTGTTTAGTTCGTACGGCGGTGAAGATGAGAGCAGAGCAATCGCGAAAGCAATTAAACGCCATTCATCACCAATTAGTACAACAAGCGAACTAGCTGCAGTGGTGACTAAAGCCAAACGAAGAAAATCGCATCACCTGCACCCGGCAACTAAGGTTTTCCAAGCTCTACGTATTGCTGTAAACAGCGAACTTGAGGCAATTTCAAAGGCATTGCCGCAAGCACTGGAACTCATTAAACGAAAAGGAAGAATAGTAACGATTGCGTTTCATGATGGAGAGGACAGGATAGTTAAACAACAGTTCCGAGATTGGCAAACCCAAAAACTTGGAACGAATGTTACAACAAAACCAATCTCTCCCTCACAACAAGAAGTGACCGTCAACCCCAGGTCGAGGAGTGCCAAACTACGTATCTTTGAAAAAGAATAACAAGTATGAACAGCAAATATTTGAAAATGTACTACCTCTGTCTAGCACTGGTAATAGTGGCTCAGACGGTCGTGACGATTGCCTCAGGAAGTAAGCTCGTGCTTAACCACACAGCGGTGGCGACTCTCAGACACGAAAAGCAAGAACTAGCCCAGAAGAAAATAAACTTGATTGCGACAGTAGCACAGGCAAACTCACTTTCAAGCTTTTCTGATACTGAACTTGTAACATACACGCCAATCAATAAACCAATTGTCATTCAGACGAACTACGCTGTTGCCAGCAACACGCCGTAAAATGGTTGTTAACTCACATGCAACATACCCCAGCACTTCATGCTGACTCCTTGACCAAACGAGCCCGTTGGTTTTTCCTGTTCATGTGCTGCCTTTTCATTGCTGTAACAATTCGACTGGGATATTGGCAAATTATCAGAGGTCATGAGTTAAGCATGGTTGCTGAAGATCAGTACAGCCGATCAATCACTAGATCTGGCAAGCGAGGCGAAATCTATACAACTGACGGACATGTATTGGTCACAAACGAACAAGTGTATCGTCTGTTTGCACAACCAAACATATTGGTCGATCCTCCTGATACTGTTGCCAAACAACTAGCTTCCTTGCTCGTAGAGCCTGCAAGCACTTCAGCGGACACGAAAGATTCCCTGTTTGCAATCACAAGCTCAATTGCGAAACAACTTAATGAAGACAAGGCATGGGTTAACCTCAGATTTACCGTTTCTGAAGATACGAAGCGCACAATTGAGAATCTTAGAATCAAAGGGATTGGTTTCGACCCATTTGACAAGCGTTCATATCCCGAAGCCTCAATGGCTGCACATGTACTGGGCTTTGTAGGAAAAAATGAGCAGGGACAAGATCTGGGATACTTTGGTTTGGAGGGTTCACTAGAAAAAGAGCTCAAAGCTCGCAGCCTCACAAATACCGTACTCATTGATACCTTAGGCTCACTTGTTCAAGCTGACGGGTCATTTTCCAATGCGGTACTGGATGGACGATCAGTGACCACAACGCTACGCAGAGATGTACAACATCTCGCCGAGTCACAGCTGAAGGCAGGAATGGAACAGTATGGTGCTCGAGCTGGAGAAATTATTATCATGGAACCTACGACGGGCAAAATTTTGGGCCTAGCGAGCTTTCCCAACTATGACCCCACTAAATTCTATGCAGCCAATCCTGAACTATATAAAAACCCAAGTTTAACCACTCTGTACGAGCCAGGCTCAACCTTCAAAGTCCTAACTGTGGCTGCAGCAATTGACGCAGGAGTCATAAGTCGTAACACTGAATGCACTAAATGCAGCGGGCCGCGTGAGTTTGGAAAGTATACTATCAGGACCTGGAATGACAGCTACAACCCTGGAATAAGTATGGAACAGGCGTTGGCTAAATCAGATAACACTGCCATGATCTTCGATTCAGAGCTACTTGGAGAAGATCGATTTAAGACCTATTTAGAAAATTTCCAAATTGGAAAACCAATAGCTATCGAACTACAAGAAGATACTTCAACGCCATTCCCAAACAGATGGGGACCAGTTGAACTGGCAACTATTTCATTTGGCCAAGGCATTACCACTAACAGTTTACAGATGCTCAGAGCTATTGCTGCCATTGCCAACCGAGGCGCGCTCATGAGACCTCAAATCATCGAAAAAGTCAGTGACCCACTTTCTGGGGAAATGATTGAAAATCGCCCTCAGGTTGTCACACAGGTCGTATCTCCACAAACAGCTGCAACGGTAACTGACATGCTGGTGACAGCGGCAAAAAGTGGTGAAGCTCAATGGATTGCCTCGAGAACACATAGTGTCGCAGGCAAGACAGGCACCTCGCAAATTCCCATTGAAGGTGGATATGCTGAGGACAGGACGATCGCAAGTTTTGTAGGTTTTGCTCCACCACATGATCCAAAGTTTATTATGCTCGTTAAGTTAGTCGAACCCACCACTTCACCCTGGGCAGCAGAGACAGCGGCTCCACTCTGGTATAAGGTAGCTGACAAACTCTACTTGCTCCTGAATATTCCGCCGGATATCCCCTAGCTCTGTACGAATACGGTGAAACTATATAGAATAGGTTCTAACTATGCTTTCAGAATGGCTCTACATTTTAAAAAGACCTTACCACTTTCTTAAAACAGGCATCCTCAATGGTTTGGTCTCTGAGATCACAAACGGTTTTCCTGCTCGGAAGTTAACAGTTTTAGCAATAACAGGCACCGATGGAAAAACCACATCTTCAACTCTTTTGTATAGTGTACTCAAAGAAGCAGGATTTAAAGTTGCACTGCTTTCCACAGTTGCCGCCTACAAAGGCGACGAAGCAATTGATACTGGTTTTCATGTCACCAGTCCACAACCTGCAGATGTTCAACGATTTATGCGTCAACTAGTAGAAGAAGGGTATACTCATCTCGTTCTAGAGGTAACTTCACATGGTGCATTTCAATATCGAACTTGGGGAATTCGACCAACTATCGCTGGTATCACTAACATTGCACATGAACACCTTGATTACCACATAACCTACGATAATTATGTCGAGGCCAAGTCACTGCTGCTCAAACAAGCTCCAACTGTAGTGCTGAACGCAAGTGATACTGCTTACTACAGGTTGCGAAAAATTCTTACTGCTGAGAAGCACTCTGTGCTTACGTATGCGCCTAATGACAGTTTGCCGCCCATTGTCAGAACTGCCATAAAGAGTCGTTTTTCAGAACAATACAACCAGATGAATGCTCGCCTGGTTTACCTTATTGCCAAGCAGCTTGGTGTTACCAACAAAACATTTGCACAAGCAATTACTCAGTTTCCTGGGATAAGTGGCCGGATGGAAAGAATCAACAACAAACGTGGCATTGATATTGTAGTTGACTTTGCTCATACACCTCAAGGTCTCACTGCTGCGCTCACTGCACTCAGATCGCAGATCACGGAGAAAGGATCGAAAGCAAAACTTATAGCAGTGTATGGAGCAGCTGGATTACGTGACTTCAGAAAGCGTCCACAGATGGGATACATTGGGGCTGAACTCGCCGATAGTGTCGTCCTCACGGCGGAGGATCCTCGAACAGAAAACGTATGGTCAATAATCAACCAAATGAAAAGCAACCTTGGTAAATTTCACAATAAGGTCATTTCAATAGCCGATAGAAAAGCAGCAATCGAGTTTGCACTCAAGGAACTTGCTAAGCGAGGGGACACTGTCGCTATCTTAGGCAAAGGACATGAACAGAGTATGTGTTTTGGCACTACGGAATATCCCTGGAGTGATCAACAAGCTGTCAGAGATATCTTAGAAACGTAAGCTATGGCTGCAAAAAAACGCCCTCGTGTGGTTGTGATGGGTGGTGGCACAGGCACCTTCTGGGTGACTACCGCTCTCAAACAGCT
>CAZBTU010000014.1:10686-20047 GCA_964494905.1 uncultured Pseudomonadales bacterium
GTTACGGAACAAAACGTTAACTTAAAAATAAGTTTCACTGATGGCACAACGGTAATAGGTGAGCACACACTAGACGAACACTCCAAGGCGGTCAAGACGATTGACCACATTTCACTGGTGCCTAAATGTGTGGCAAGTCAGGCAGCAGTTGACGCACTCCGCTCAGCCAAACTCATTATCATCGGTCCAGGAGACTACTACGCGAGTTTACTAGCTACATTAGTGGTGCCAGGAATCCCAGAAGCGCTCACACAAACTCGAGCCAAAATCATATACATTACCAACTTGATGACCCGCAGAACACAGACTCACAAAATGACGGCTAGCGATCACCTAGAGGGGATCGAAAAAACAATTGGACGTAAAGTTCAATTTGTAGTTGTCAACTCGGCCCCGATACCTCCAGCCATCAAGAAGGCGTATGCTTCAGAGGAAGAATACCCGATTGTTGACGATTTGCCTAATTCGAAAAGAATCATAAGAGCGCCACTCGTATACGAAAGCCCCGTCCAGAAAGTCGCTGCTGATACTGCCTACAGATCACTTTTGCGACACGACCAAAAAAAACTTCAGACTGTAATTAAATCATTGCTACCGTAGTATGCTTAAACACTTTCCATACCTCCATATTCATTTAGTCGGTATTAAGGGTGTCGCAATGACATCGCTTGCCCAAATTTTAATAGATGCAGGTTACCAAATAACCGGAAGTGACCTCCCAGAGTCATTTGTCACAGATGAACAACTAACAAAGCTTGACCTTGCTATACAACATGGGTTTGAGAATAAACTTCCCGAACAAACAGAAGCAGTGGTGTACACCGCAGCACACGGAGGCAGCTACAACCCACAAGTACAAGAAGCTAGAGCTAAAGGAATACCTGCGTTTTCCCAAGCAGAGGCGCTGAGTTTCTTCTTCAACTCAAAGCAAGGCATCGCTGTTTGTGGTGTTGGTGGAAAGTCAACTGTCAGTGCCATGATTAGTTGGATAATAGAAAGCAATAAACGGCATCCTTCCTTTTCCGTTGGGGTTGGCAATATCATAGGTCTTGATAGAACCGGAGCTTGGCGCCCAAACGGCCACCAGTTTGTTGCTGAAGCAGATGAGTACGTCACTGACCCTATCTCTGTTCAAAACGGAAATTCCGGCATTCCTCGTTTTTCCTACCTCAATCCCAAAGTTATTGTTGCTACCAGCATTAGTTTTGACCATCCTGATGTGTACAAAAACCTACAACACACCATTGACACTTTTTCTGGCTTTTTTTCTAAACTCACCATTGACGACACACTGGTCTTAACAGAACAGGTACTTGAAAGTGGTGTTCGTCTCCCGACGAGCAACAAAGTAATTGTCGGGACTTCAGGTGCGGCTGATTATCGTTATGAGCTGGTCAATGCACACTCGAAGGCCGGAACAACGGTTGCGCGACTACACACCACGCAGCAAACGTATACAGTGACATTAAAACTACCAGGAGAGTACAATATTCAAAATGCTGTTTGTGCAATTGCTGCCTGCTCAGCAATCGGCGTATCCAATAGTAAGAGCATTGCCGCACTTAAAGACTTTAGATCAACTAGCCGGCGCTTTGAACAAAAGCAAGAATTTCAAGGTGTCACCTTTTATGACGACTACGCACATCATCCACGTGAGTTAACGGCAGTCATCCAAGCCCTCAAAAACTGGTACCCTTCAAACCCAACAATCATTGTCTTCCAGCCGCACACATTTTCCCGAACCAAAGCCTTACTCAACGATTTTGCCCAAAGCCTTTCTACAGCGGAACAACTGATTTTGCTCGATATTTTCCCATCAGCCAGAGAGTCGATTGATCCTACTATCAGCAGCACAGATCTGGCACGTGCTATTGAACAACTCAACCCACATCTGTCCGTACCAGTGCTCGCCACTGTTCCAGAATTAGCCCACTACCTAAAGACGAAAGTTAGACCTGGCACAATAGTCCTTACAGCCGGAGCGGGTGATGTGTATTCGGTGTATGATTTACTGAGATAAATAATGACACAAACCCAGCAATTACTTACCAAAACATTTCCAGACCTTCCATGGGAATGTAATAAGCCACTTGCACCATTGACCTACGCAAAGATTGGTGGCCCAGCAGAAATCTACATTGAGCTGTCAAACCCACAGGAAACTGCTCAAGTAATTGAGTTTTGCTATCGTAATCTGTTGAGCTGGACAGCACTCGGGGGAGCAAGCAACGTCATTATCGATGATGACGGTTTACCGGGGTTAGTGCTTCGTTACTGTGACGATACGGTAATCGATAAAAAAATTGCAATTAACCCCAACCTGCACCTGGTATACATTCCTTCCGGAACTAAAACGGCGCTCGCCGTGGCTCAAACAGTCAAACTTGGGTATTCTGGACTCGAGTACTTTTTGGGAGTACCAGGTACAATTGGTGGAGCAATCTACAACAATGCCCACTACCTGTCAGACTTGATAGATAAACATATTCACCGTGTCCACGCTCTCACGAAAGAAGGTAAGGAGGTGTGGTTCACCAAAGCCGAGTGCGCGTTTGCGTACGAAGAATCTCGGTTTCAACATAAAAGAGAACTAATACTTGGTGCAGAGTTTGCACTTGAAAGGGGAAATCAGAGTGTCTCTCAAGCCAAAATAGCAGAAGCAACAACCTACCGTGCAAAAACCCAACCACTAGGCATACCAAGTTCGGGGTGCATGTTCCGTAACCCGAGTAATACTCCCTCACTCCAGAAAAAATTTCCCGAACATGCTGATAGGCAGTTCATTCCGGCAGGTTTTTTGATTGAACAAGCAGGCTTAAAAGGCAAACGCATCGGAAATATAGAAGTCAGTCAAAAACATGCCGCTTGGCTTATCAACACAGGCGACGGTACAAGTGCCGATGTACGAGCGCTAGTTCAGTTAATTAAAAATCGCATTCATTCATTGTATGGGGTGGAACTGCATGAAGAAGTGTTTTTCCTCCCTAAAATAGAAGATTAGAAAGTATTATGTCAGCATTCGTTGTGACTGGTGGTACTCCCTTGCATGGCTCAGTAAGAATAGGTGGTGCAAAAAACGCCTCATTCAAACTCATGATTGCCGCACTTTTAGCGGACTCAGAATCAAGGTTACTGAACTTCTCTCACATCAGTGATGTCGAACTAGTAGGTAAGATAATTGCTTACCTGGGTGGATCGGTACGACAAGCTGGAGAACGAGCACTTTTTATTGATCCTACTGGGCTCAAATCTGCAGTCATCAACCAAGAACACGGTGAGCAAGGTCGTTTTTCAACCATGTTCATTCCGGCATTACTCCATCGTTTTGGCCATGCTGAAGTACCACTCCCAGGTGGTGACAAAATTGGAGCAAGACCGCTCGACCGACACTTTGATGGGTTAGTTGCAATGGGCGCTGAGATTAAACAAGAACGTGGCATGTATATAGCCAAAGCAAGTAAGCTTAAAGGAACTACATATCGCTTCTCCAAAAACACCCATACAGGGACCGAAACACTGATACTTGCTGCTGTCAAAGCAGAAGGAACCACAATTTTAGAAAACGCTGCCGAAGAACCAGAAATTGATGACCTTATTGAGTTTTTAAATACAATGGGCGCAAGAATCAGGAGGATTAATCCAAGAACTATACAAATACGAGGTGTATCAAAACTTGAAGGTGCGATCCACAAACTAATTCCTGATAGAAATGAAGCTGTCAGTTACGCTTGTGCAGCTTTAGTTACTAAGGGTGATGTAGTGATTGAGAATGCTAAAGCAGAACATCTTGGTGCTTTCTTAAAGAGATTAGATGATATTCGAGCTGGATACGAAGTGGGCAATTACGGAATCCGTTTTTATTACAAAGAACCACTGCAAGCAACTCAGGTAACTACAGAAGTTGAACCCGGATTCATGACAGATTGGCAACCACTCTGGGCCACTCTCATGACTCAGGCAAATGGTGCCAGCGTCATCCATGAGACCATACATCCAAATAGATTCCAGTACGTTGATGAACTTGTGCAGATGGGAGCATCAATCACCAAGTTCAACCCAGAAGTTACTGATCCAGAAAAAATATACAATTTCGACCTAGTCAACAACCGCCCAGAGTTTTATCATGCTATTACTATCCAAGGGCCAACTCAACTCAATAGTGGACAGTTTCAAGTTATGGACCTACGTCACGGTGCGACGCTCATCTCGGCAGCATTGGCAGCTTCAGGTACTTCTCGCATAGAAGGCATTGAGCACGTTGATAGAGGCTACGAGTCACTGGACGAAAGACTTCGCTCAATGGGAGCACAAATCGTGAGAGAGAATACCTAAAAAGGCAATTATGGGCTCGCTAGCATTGTTCCTTAGCGTTTTAATCCTATCATTCATTGTCATGAGTGTTGCGATAATTCCCTTTATTAATTTGCTGTACAAACTAAAGTTTCAAAGAGCACAACAAGAAACCAGGGATGTTTTTGGTGCACTGACACCAGTGTTCAACATGTTTCATAAAGCCAAGGCCGGTGTGCCAGTTGGTGGAGGGTTACTAATTATTGTGGTGGTCTCGTTGCTGTTTGCCACACTACTTCCAATCTTGGGCACGTTCGGAATAACGATTACAAGCGTGCATAGGAATGCGCAAGCCGAAGTTAACATTTTATTTTTCACCTTTATTTCGTTCGGTCTGCTCGGTTTACTTGATGATGTGAAAAAGTTTTTTCGGCTGAAAAATTCTGGCCTATTTGGTCTAAGAATGAAACATAAATTAGTTCTAGAAATCGCACTCTCTGTGTTTATAAGTTATTTGATCTATACCAGTCTTGGTATATCAATACTTCACGTACCGTTTGTTGGAACATTCGAGCTTGGGTGGCTTTTCATTCCATTTGCTTCATTTGCAATTGTTGCGTTTGCAAACGCCATTAACATCACAGACGGTCTTGATGGCTTGGCATCGGGGTCACTTATGATTTCACTGTTTGGGTTATGGTTTTTATCCGCACACATACTAGATGTGCCACTTTCACTCTTTCTTGCCCTATTAATCGGTGCATTAATTTCTTTCTTGTACTTCAATGTTTTTCCCGCTCGTCTGATGATGGGTGACGTTGGAGCGCTTTCATTTGGAGCAACATTGGCAGTAGTAGGACTCCTTCTAGGCAAAACTATAGCCCTCGTGATCATTGGGTTTATATTTGTTTTCGAGATCTCTAGTTCATTTATTCAGCTTCTCTCCAAGAAGTTTTTCAACAGAAAAGTCTTTCCTGCGGCCCCTTTTCACTTAACCTTACAACAGTATGGCTGGGAAGAACCGAAAATCGTGCAACGGGCATGGCTTGTTCAAGTGATGTTGACACTATTCGGTGTCTGGCTAGCGGTACTCTAAAATCGTCATATGCGATCGCATGCAAAAACACCCTCCAGATCTCTTTCTAGTGGTTTAGTTTTATTTATTTCTTTGCTGGTTATTTTTTGTTCATTGGGCGTTCTCTTTGTGTTTGAAGCATCCGTGGCCGAAAGCTTCAACATGGTTGGACACTCATACCACTTCCTTAAACAACACTTACTCGGACTTGGACTCGGAAGTATTGCATTTCTTGTGAGTTTGATAACTCCCCCACAAGTGTGGCTGCGCTGGAATAAAGTACTGTTGTTCGTCAGCTTGTTGCTTTTGGTATTGGTACTCATACCAGGAATAGGACTGGAGTTAAATGGAGCACGGAGATGGCTTTCACTGGGACCTTTAACTTTCCAGCCAGTTGAGTTTGCTAAGTTTGGAGTTGCTGTTTTTTTTGCCTCATGGCTAAGTCAGCATCAGCGGATTGCTCCCTTCTTGTCACTAACAGCCGTTTTTAGTTTGTTGATAATGCTGCAACCAGATCTCGGGTCTTTACTTGTCCTGGGAGGCATAATGTGCAGCATGTTCTTCTTAGCTGGCGGAAATCTCAAACACCTAGCTGGTGCTGGCTTAGCGATCACCCCAATATTGCTCATACTGATTCTCACCTCTCCGTACCGTATGAACCGTCTTGTAACGTTCTTTAACCCTGAAGTTGATCCATTGGGTACAAGCTTCCATTTTCGCCAAATTACACTTGCACTTGGAAGAGGGGGCTGGGGTGGAGAAGGCGTCGGCAACTCCCGGCAACGTTTTTCTTTTATCCCTGAAGCTAGCACAGATTCAATCTTTGCCATTATTGCGGAAGAAATTGGTTTTCTCGGCTCAAGCGTGCTTATCTGCCTCTGGGTAGCTTTTTTTTGGCTTGGGTACAGACTACTTTTTCAGGCACAAATTAGTCAGGAAGAACGTTTGCTTGGCTTAGGCTTACTATCCTGGCTGTGTATACAAACAATACTCAATTTAAGTGCAGTTGTCGGACTTGTCCCTCTTACCGGCATACCCTTGCCGTTTTTCTCATATGGAAGAACTTCTCAAGTCATGGTATTGTTTGCCGCAGGTATAATTACACGCTTAGCAAAGAGTCGATGAGAGTACTAATTTCTGGTGGCCATCTCACACCTGCACTCGCCCTTATAGATTTTTTGAGGAAACACCATCCCGATGTTGAACTCATTTTTATTGGTCGGGAGTTTGCTCGACTCGACCAGCCACAGGAAGCACATGAAAGACGAGAAGTTACTAGTAGGGGTGTTACATTCATTGCCCTACACTCAGGCAAACTCATTCTAAATAACCCATTTAAGTTCATCATACACAGCATTAGTCTGGTGTTAGCTATTCTTCGCGCTGCGGTTATACTGCTCCAGGTGCGTCCCTCAGTGTTTGTTTCATTTGGAAGTTATCTGGCTGTTCCTATCGCAGTAGCCGCCTGGTTCTTAAGAATTCCCATCATTACGCATGAACAAACTAAAACTGCTGGCACGGCTAACAAAATTATTGGTTTTTTGTCAGAGAAAATTGCAATCTCACATCCAGAGAGCGCCACCTCTTTCAATAAACAGAAAGTTGTACTCACTGGTAATCTAATTAGAGAACAGGTACTTAAAAAGACACAAAAAGCTCCAGAATGGTTTACTGCCTCCCCAGAAATGAATCTCCTCTATATTACTGGTGGTAGTCAGGGTTCAGAGGTCATAAACGCCGTGATCGGCCAGTCACTTAAACATTTACTTAAGGATTGGGTTGTAATTCATCAGTGCGGCAGTCCCAGTGGTTCCCGAAATTATGTGAGAGAACTTGAACAATCAAAAAACCACTTATCAGCCCGATTGCAACAACGGTACTTCATTCGCGAGTGGGTGCAAGAATCAGAACTATCATGGATATATACAGTGTGTGCAGCTGCCATCTCTCGAGCCGGCGCAAATACCGTCGAAGAGTTAGCGCTCAGAGCTATTCCCACCATTTTCATCCCACTACCTTTTTCACTGAATGATGAACAATACCTCAATGCCAAAACACTCAGTGATCAACACCAAGCTATACTGCTTCCCCAAAAGGAACTTACTCCTGACGCTCTGTTCAACCATCTTGAGCATGTACGAAAACAAACCAAAAAATTCAAAAATAACCTGGAAAACTATTCGAGCCAAAGTCGAACTGCCTTACCAAAGTTCACTCAGCTGGTGCTTTCTACAGCAAATTGAGTTTACAATAGAAACACATGAGACATGTTTTTCTTTTTTCGTTTCTCATTCTAATTGTTTTTTGTCTTTGGGCAGTTACTAGACATGTACTTCTGATAAGGAAAATTGAGTGTGTAGTTGGACCCAATCAACAACCGTGTACTTCTAGCACTGTGGACCAACTTTCTACACTTAGAAACACGCCACTACTTTTTTCGTCACCCGAAATTAAAATCGCCAGTGTTCTCAACAACGAACCCTACCAAACCGTTCGAGTGAACCGTAGACTACCTGATACTCTTATCATTGTTCTTGAAACTTTGACCTACAGCTACCGCCTGCAAACCGAAGACAAAGAGTTCGTAGTAACCGACACTGGCATAGCATTCGAGAGGTCGTCAAACACTGAACTCCCGAAGCTCAACTCAGCTTCAGAACTCGTACTGGAAAACAAGAGAGTTAAACCAGAATTTCACTCGCATTTTCTGTTACTCTTGGCTGCTATAGAACTCAACAGTTTATCAATCGACTCAGTACAGTTGCTTGATAGCCAAACACTCGAAATCACGTTGCAAGAGCCCGAAACAACAGTTATAGTTAACCCATCCTTAGCAGCCAACCAGCTACAAACAGCTCTTGTAATTCTGAAGAATAATAAGGTGTCTGAACTGTCGGATCCTGTTCAAAAACTAGATATGCGATTTGACTTGCCAGTACTACGCACAACAAACTAATTCTGGTATGCTTAGACCACTTGTTGTATTTGTATGCCTCAAACTTCTGTAATAACAGCTATCGATGTTGGCACTGATAAGTGTGTAACCCTTATTGCATCTCATGCATTGGCCACCAATGAATTGAGAGTGCTCGGTGTTTCTGCTGTGCCTTCCAGGGGCATGCGAAAAAGTCAGATTATTGATCTTGAACAGGTGCTAGGTACCATCTCTGAGAGCTTAGACGGCGCGGAGCGAATGGCAGGCATGGACGTCAAAAGCGCTTACGTTTCTGTCTCAGGCGCACATGTTGGATCACTTAACTCCAAAGGCGTGGTGGCAGTTGCTTCACCTGATCAAGAAATCATACAAGAAGACGTTGATCGCGTCATAGAAGCAGCGCGCGCCATTTCACTTTCATCTGAGCGAGAAATCATTCATGTCATTCCCAAAGACTTCAAAGTTGATTCACAGGAAGGAATCAAAGATCCTGTAGGTATGACTGGAGTTCGCCTAGAGTCAGAAGCCCATATCATAACGGGGATGTCAACTGCTTTACGCAACTTAGAAAAGTGTTTACACGACTTGGGTCTGACTGTGGATGGGTTTGTGTTTGCTGGCCTTGCCTCGTCACAAGTTGTGCTTTCCGAAACGGAAAAAGAACTTGGCATTGCCGTCATCGATATAGGAGCAGGGAGCACATCGCTTTGTGTGTACGTCGACGGTTCCCTTGAATTTACTACTTGCTTGCCTGTTGGCGCCCGGCACCTAACCCAGGATATTGCGCTCGGCTGCAGAGTCAGCATCGACATAGCAGAGAAAATTAAACTCACTCTTTCGTCTGAAACTCACAAACCTCTAGTACCCCACGCAGGTGAGTCTAAAGCTGACTTTAACAAACGCCGCAAAAAAGATGACGAGCTACGACTGTCAGAATTGGAACAATCGGAAAATACAGAAGTATTGTCAAAGAGAACAATTCTTGAAGGTATCATGCTTCCCAGAATGCAAGAAATATTTGGTCTCGTCAGCGAACGATTGAAAGCAAACAATCTGCTCTC
>CAZBTU010000014.1:20147-26984 GCA_964494905.1 uncultured Pseudomonadales bacterium
CTTTTTTCAAAAGCAGCAACAATAACCAATCTGGTTCATTTCTACAAAAAATTACCGACCTAATCCGCTCTCTGCTTCCATAAACAACTCCTGTATTGAGCAGTTGGCTCTGTTACTCCAAATTGATTGGTGATACACTTTGTTACGTATCTAAATAGTCGGACAAGAATGACTTGTTCTTCTTTTGGAAAAAAGTATAGCCGTAGTACAATACACTGTTTGTTATGGCACTGGTAAAACCCTCAAATACAACGTTCGCAAAAATCAAAGTCATTGGTGTCGGTGGTGGTGGTGGAAACGCTGTTAACTCAATGATTAACTCTAACCAAATACAGGGAGTTGAGTTCATTTCCGTTAATACCGATGCTCAAGCACTCCTTACCTCAAAAGCTGATACCAAACTCCAGATCGGTTCCAATTTTACCAAGGGCCTTGGTTCTGGTGCTGATCCAGAAGTCGGCAGAACAGCTGCTGAAGAATCGTATGACAAACTAAAAGACCTACTTTTTGATACAGACATGGTGTTTATTACAGCTGGTATGGGAGGTGGCACAGGCACGGGCGCCTCACCAATCATTGCAGAAATTGCCAAAGAAACGGGTGCACTTACGGTTGCTGTTGTAACCAAGCCATTTGCTTTTGAGGGTGTCCGGAGAATGCGTACCGCCGAAGATGGCATTGCCGGTCTCAAAGAATCTGTAGATACACTTATCGTGATTCCTAATCAACGTCTTATGGATGTGGTTGATAAAAAAATGACCCTCCTTGACGCATTCCGACTGGCTGACAACGTGCTGGGACAAGGTGTACAAGGGATTTCCGACTTAATTACTGTTCCAGGTCTCATCAATGTTGATTTTGCTGATGTCAAAACTATCATGACCGAGTCTGGGTCAGCTCTTATGGGCATAGGTGAAGCAAGCGGCGAAAATAGAGCTGCTACAGCGGCACGAATGGCTATAGCATCACCACTGCTTGAGGTCTCCATCGACGGCGCTAAAGGCATTCTCTATAACATTATTGGCGGCCCCGACATGACCATGACTGAAGTATCAGATGCTTCAGCAATAATCGCGAATGCTGCTGATCCTGATGCGAACATTATTTTTGGAGCAACCATTAATGAGCAATTAGGGTCTAACATAAAAATCAGCGTCATCGCTACTGGGTTTGACGACAGACAGATGGGGTATGCCGCTTCGAACAGACCATTGTTTGGTGCATACAGCAGAGACTCACGCAGTCGATTGGGTTCAGCACGATCAGAACAGAAACCTGCCGAACCCACAGAACCTGCTCAACCAAGAATCGATCGTGCACCCCATGGTTTCACCCAGCCACTTACAACATCTCAAATTTCGTCACAGAATCTGAGCAAAGCCACTCCAGATCCGTTTGTTAAGTCCCAGGCATTTGGTGACACCGTCTCCACGAACGCTTCATATCAGTCAGCACAAACAGATGAGGGTGATGATGAAAACACGACTACAGAAGCCGGAGCAGGATTTGAAGATGAGTTCGAAATCCCTGCTTTCTTGAGGAAAAAAAACTGAACTAAAATCGCACATCGTGTGCTGCTAGAAAGATTTAAAAAAAGGGTAAGTTATGACCAATCCTGAAACAACAGCGAAAACAAGTGCCGCCTCTGAAATTAGTCAATGGGTTGACTCTCTAGTGCTTCAAGAAAGCGACGTGGAGTACGTGAGAAGCATACTGGCTCAACTTAAAAAAGCTCTACAAGAAAATGTGACCGCACTTTCCAACACAAACAGAACATTAGAGAACTTTATTAAGAACGATCAACAAGTGTTCGCACTCAGACTCAGCTGCCTAGCACATGCGCTCGATACTCGAATCACTGCATGCACATCTGATCAATCGTTGGCCAATCATCCCAGTGTACAGTTATTGACTTCAATCAGACAGGAAATTAATCTAGCAATCGCCGAAACCGACATCGCTAATCCATCTGAATTACCTATAATCATGGCCAAAAAAATCACAATGTTCGCACTCTCCCCATTAGCTGCTGATGTCATGGAACAACATGAAGCTTTGGAAATAATCGAAAAACTTAACACTCCAAACCAACTTAGCTCTAAAGCGTGGCAAAAAGCGTACAATGATTTTCGGTGGGGAATGATGGACAGGGCAAACTATCAAAAGGAAATCAACTTTGAACCATTTTGGGCAGCAGAAAGTGCACTCGAGTCTCTTGAGGAAAAGCTGCAGTTGGGGTAACGCCAGTACGGGTGACAATGGTATAGAACGATTAATGGCTGCGACATCATCTAGAAATGTCAAGCGTTGCACCTGGCATTTAAGTGCAAACACTATTGCAGTGTCTGCCTACTGCCATGATATACTCAATTTAAGTCTTCATAAGATAGATTGGAAACAATATGTCAGAAATGGGTTCAATTTTGCAAAAACCAGAGCTTGAAGCTCAAAATGCTATGGCTATTGCTGATCAACGTGGTCCAGACTGGGTAACTAAGAGACAAGAAACAATAACACCTAGACTAGAAAAAAACTTGTTGGAAGTAGCCAAGTTAATTGGGCGCAGCACACAACAAGTTCCCACTCCAGAAGCACTTGCTCCCCACTTTCAAGAACTTACACGAAGCACGCGGCTTGTGGCAGGAGATACTATTAATAAGATATTGTATGGCAATCAAGAGACTAGAGGAGAGGCTGCACGTCAGAAAAGTGCAGAGAGTGTTAAGAAAACCTTTGAGAACTCAATAGAAGCCCAAAGACATATCACCAAATTGGTGGTGAGAAAGCTTGTAGCTCATCTCAACCAATTACAACGCGAAATTAGGCCATATGTCGATTTTGCTCGTTCAGAAACTGCTCTCAAAAGTGCAGCTGGCCAAGTTTCAGAACAGATAGAAACACTCATTACCTCATTTGCTCGCCTCAGTGATGGCATACCAACCGACCAACACTCTGATGCCTTCATTAACAGCACTTTTCTAATTGGTATTTTAAGAAGTGAGGATTTTCCACTGAACATGCCTAACGATACCAGAGAACAGCTGCTGAGTGAAGCAAACCCTGCTGAAGCTGCATCAATTGAGCAGTTGCTAGCGGTTTTCAGAGAGTGGTTGACAAACAGTGTTTTCGATCGAATTAAAGGAGGCACAGAAGAAAATCGCCTAGCAATGCTTCAAACACACGAACTTTTGTTGAGTGCATTCACGGAGTTCTCCACTCAATTTAAAAAGGTTGTTAAGGCAATAAACGAAACCCTTCAAGACATTCAATTTCTGTCACTCTATCGTGACAAAACGGAAATATCAACAATTCCTGATCGCAAACCCACCCGCAGCTATGACCTCGCCAAGTTATCAGATGAGCAAAAAGCTGAAATTTTAACGCGCCTTCAGAATCAATCTCCAGAGAAATCACAGCACGTTGCGAGAAACTTCGCTACTGCTCTCAGCCAAATCTCTAACGATTCGATAAGTGATATCGACGGCGGTGCGAGTCCGACACCAACTCAAACAGTACTAAACGAAAGAATTAAGGCAATGACAGGTGACAAGTACGACTTAGTCTCCCTGGCAGCAATTCGCCATGACGATATTAAAAGGGTATTGTTCGATGACCCTGGCAAGCAAGGTCTAACTCCGGGCACATCAAAAGCTCTCCTCTTGCATGATGCTCTTAATCGGGGGTATACCAAATTCACAACTCCTCAAGAAGTATCTAGCCTGGGATTCGAGAACTGGGTATCTGGTGCGGCTTTAGTTTTCCCAACGGACATCGAGGATGTACAACCAATTGCAACCCTTAACCCATCAGAAAGCATGCCTTCAAGAACCGGAAGCAAACAAACAGTGTTGAAAGCTGTTAGTGAAAAACTGATTAACCCATCAGAGATTGGCCGAATTCCTGATTTAGCACTGCAAATAACTCTAGCAAATAAACGGGTATTCACGCTATTTTTTAATACCTACTATGATCCCCAAGGCAAAGATAACCGATCTCATTTTGCCGAGTTTGTACTCATAGAAAATGGCCAGATAATCTCTCAGGACAGAGTGCCAAGCGTTGATTATGAAAAAATGACGGCAGAAGTTTCTCGAACATTGCCAAGACATGCACTGCATCTAATTGATTAACGGCATGTATACCTCATCCACTATGCTATAATCTGCTTTGCGCCAACAATCCGCCATCACCGGAGAGCCCTGCAGCATGCTGGGCGCGCAGACCGAAGAACCTTTGCTTGCGTAAAGTGAACTACTAGACCGGTCCGGGTAAGCCCGTAATCGCTGGAATAAGCCTCCGTCTTGGCGGAGGGAACAGAGGTGGTACCACCACATAGTTGGTCCTCTTGCTTATCAATTTGATAGCGGGGGATTTTTTTATACCTTCCCCGCAAACAAAGGAGAATGTGCCAACCAAACAACCACTGCCAGCCCAACCCAACTTTCCCCAAATGGAGGAAGAAGTTTTGGCGTACTGGCAAAAAACAAATGCCTTCGAAAAATCAGTAGAAATGCGCCCAGCCGACAAATCGTACATCTTCTATGATGGGCCTCCTTTCGCCACCGGCCTACCACACTACGGTCATCTACTCGGCTCAACATCAAAAGACGTCATCCCTCGCTACTGGACTATGAAAGGCTACCGTGTTGAGCGCACCTGGGGCTGGGATTGCCATGGCTTGCCAATCGAACACATGATCGAGAAAAAACTCAAGATCACTGGCGGCAAAAAGGGCATTGAGAAACTAGGTGTTCACAAATTCAACGAAGCCTGTCGCTCTGAAGTTCTGCGCCTAGACACCGAGTGGGAGAAAATCATTGCCAGACTTGGACGCTGGGTTGACTTCAAAAATAACTACAAAACCATGGACGCCTCATACATGGAGTCTGTCTGGTGGGGCTTCAAACAGTTGTTTGACAAAGATCTTGTTTACCAAGGCAAAAGCGTTATTCTGTACTGTCCCCGCTGTTCCACACCACTCTCGAACTTCGAGATTGCTATGGACAACAGCTACCAAACCGTCACCGAACCCTCAAACACCTACAAGTACAAACTCAAGGGCGAGGAGAACACGTACATCCTAGCCTGGTCTACAACGCCTTGGAATAAATTGGCGACTCCAGCCCTAGCTGTTCATCCAACACTCAAGTACGTCAAAGTCAAGCAAGGTGCAGAGTTCTATATATTGGCCGACAGCACTCTCAAAGTCCTCACTGATGAACCATACGAGGTTGTCGCAACCTACACCGGTAAAGACCTAGAAAAGTTCGAGTTCGAGCTCCACTATGATTTTTACCCCCGCTCCGAAGGACAAAAAGCAGGGGTGATAGTCGCTGATGAGTTCGTCACCGCAGAGGAGGGCACGGGTGTTGTTACCCTAGCCGTCTACGGGGAAGATGACTTTCGAGTCATGAAAGCCCACAGCATTCAAATGGTCGAACACGTTGATGAAGAGGGCAAGCTCAAACCAGAGGTGATTCAGTGGGCTGGCATGAACATTCTGGCGGTCAATCCGTTGGTCAATGCTGACCTTGCTGAGCGAGGCCTGATGTACTCAGAAGAACCCCACACCCACAGCGTGGCCCAGTGCTATCGCTGTAGCACCAGACTGTACTATGCACCAATGCCAGCTTGGTTTATCAATGTGCAGGAGCTGAAACAAGATTTAATAGAGCACAACGAAAGCATTAACTGGTTCCCTAAGCACCTGAAACATGGCCGCTTCAAAAAAGGTATAGAAACAGCACCAGACTGGAACATCTCTCGCTCCCGCTACTGGGGCACACCAATGCCCATCTGGGAAAGTGCGGACAAAAAACTGCGTCGCATCGTGGGTTCAGTGGCTGAACTGCGAGAGTGGGCGGTTGATCCTGCAAAGGCTGCTGCAGTTACCGACATCCACACTGAGTTCTTGAGTGATATCGAACTCTGGGTTGATGCCGAACGAACAGTCAAAGGCAGTCGCATCAGCGAAGTCTTCGACTGCTGGGTGGAGTCTGGCTCGATGCCATTTGCCCATCGCCACTATCCGTTTGCCAACAAAAAGCAGTTCGAGGCTACCTATCCTGCGCAGTTCATCAGCGAGTACATTGCGCAGACAAGAGCCTGGTTCTACACCATGCATGTCATGTCTGTTGGTGTGTTTGGCAAACCTGCATTCGAGAACGTCCTCACCACAGGCACAATCTTAGCAGAAGATGGCAGTAAGATGAGTAAATCTAAGAATAACTACCCTGATCCCATGGTTTTAATTAATAAATATGGCGTGGATAGTTTACGACTATACTTGATGAGCTCGACTGTTATGAAGTCAGAGAACCTGAATTTTTCTGAAAAAGAAGTTAGCGACATTCGCAAGAAAGTCTTCCTCATCTGGTGGAATATGTACGCGTTTTACCATTTGTACGCACCGTTCGAGGCACAGGAAGTAGCTGAGTTGCCACCGCTCGAAGAAGTCACCGATGTCATGGATCGCTGGGTGCTGAGTCGCTTAGCAACGGTTACGCTAGAAGTCACCAATGCATTTGACTCATACAACACCATCAAGGCATCTCGACCGCTGATGGAGTTTGTCAATGAGCTTTCAACTTGGTATTTACGCAGAAGCCGAGAGCGGCTGAAAGACAATCAAACTTCACTTCGTGTGTTTGGGCACGTGCTCTATCGGCTGGCGCAGTTGTTTGCCCCATTAGCACCATTCTTTAGTGAAAACATCTATCAACGGGTGCTCAACACCGAGCTAAGTGTGCACCACACGGACTGGCCTGTGCTAAATTCGACCCTGCAAAACACTCAACTTGAGACAAACATGCAACTAATCCGCTCTGTGGTGGAACG
>CAZBTU010000015.1:0-25864 GCA_964494905.1 uncultured Pseudomonadales bacterium
GGCATCTTTCGACGGCGATCAATCTTGACTGTAATAACGTCACGCTTGCCAACTGCCACCTCTAACCATGAACCGCGTTTTGGTCGCAGCTCAGCATAGTAGAGTTCTCTCCTGGTGGCACTATCCACTTCACCAGCAAAAAAAGCACCAGGGGATCGAACCAATTGTGTCACCACAGCTCGCTCAATACCATTAATGATAAAGGTACCAATTGGAGTCATCTTGGGAATGTCACCAAGAAAAACCTCTTGTGTTTGCTCTTCAGCAGTCTTCTTGTTCAGTAACTTCGCCTCAACATACAAGGGAACGTCATACGTTACTCCCTTTGTTTTTGCCTGTGAAATTGAATATTTTGCTTTACCAAACCTGTACGCACCAAAACTGAGTGCCCAATTTTTTCCAGTGTAATCCTCTATGCCTTTGTCACCGTTGATCTCAAATAATGCCTGTTTGATTCCTTCATCAAGAAACGATTGATAGCTATCAAGCTGCAGTTTTACTAAGTCAAGTTCAGGCAAAATTGCGTGTGAACTTCCCCAATTTTGGCGAGTGGCATGTGACATGAAGCTCCTTCGTTCCTAATTCGTTGTGATGTGCTTGCGTTCCACTTTGATTACACAAAGTAGCAAATGACCCATACCACGAGAACAAAGGAGATGTGTCTTAAAAAGACATCTCCCCGAGACTACTGCACTATACGCTTGGCTTGTAAGTCGGTGGTACGCAAGAACACCCCTGTTATTGTAGCTTAAAACTACTTGTTGTACGCTGAAACTGAAATTATAACAAAACAAGAACATTAACGCAAGTATCTATTAACGTTTGCGTTATGTTCCTCTAACGTCTGTGCAAAGTAAAACTCTCCAGACGGTGTATGGAGATAGAATACATCATCAACCTCAAGAGGGTCAAGTGCCGCTTTGATGGCATTCAAACCAGGATTGGCAATCGGAGCTGGTGGCAAACCAGGGTTAGCATAGGTGTTGTACGGTGAGGCAACCGTCTTATCCTGTGCTGATGGTGGAGACCACCAGTTGTCACTTCCCGGATTTTTTCCTTTAGCGTACTGGAGTGTAGCATCAACTTGTAAAGGCATCCCCAACTCAATTCTGTTCCAAAGAATCCCAGCAACATGACGCATCTGCTCAAAATCACGAGCTTCGCGTTCCACTAATGACGCCATAACGAGTACTTGATCAAATGATTTTTCATTGGTTGAGATTTCTTCTTCAAGTGCTTGGAGTACTTTATCTTCGAATGTGTTTATTAACAAAGTATGCATGTCACTAGCAGTCGTTTGCTTGGGTACCAAGTATGTGTCAGGAAAGAGTTGGCCTTCTGTTGAAGCGACTAATGTTAAAAATTCTTGACCATCAAACAGTGCTAGATCTGCACCCTCAAGGTACTCTGCTATCTCTTCTGCCCTCCAACCCTCCAAGAGGGTGACCCAGACATCTTCAGTCCCTTCCGTCAGTGCGCTCGCAATTTGGTGTACTGACATACTCGGTGACAACATAAAAGAACCTGCTTGTATCTGATTTGCCAATCCTTTACTCGTCACTACATATCGAAAAAGAAGTTTGTGTTTAATAAGACCATTCTCCGCCAGTCGCTCGCCGATACGGCTGATGCTTTGCCCCTTTGGGATTACAAACTGCTGCAGAGCTCTCTCACTAGGATCAACAGGTTCTGTCAAATACCAGGCATAACCAGCCACAGCTGCAAAACCTAAAAGCATGGCAATTCCAATTGAGATGAGTAGAAGTTTTGGTGACAATGACATAGAAGAATTAGTATAGCAGAAGGTGCATTACACCATTTTAGTCTGTGACCACAGCAATGTATATTGATCGGGACCAGCAAACCATAAATCACTACAAAGAAACATCGACTTTTTGAGGATTATATGGATCAAAGCTGCGAGCTCGTTCCCAATCCAGGGGAACGACATCAATAACAGCTCCTGTCTCATGGTCAAGTTGAATTATTGTATCTTTGATTCGCCACCGCTTGTCTATACCGAGGACTGAACGATACTCTTGAGCAATTTGAGCTAAGTGTTGATGCACTACTGCCAATACTTCCTGCTGTTGAGATTCAGAAAACGTACCAAGCGAGCGCAAATATTGATCGAAATTTCTTCCAGATACTCCAGGCACAACATCCATCAGGAGGTAACTTGCTTGGTCTGGCTGTTGCGCAGAAACAAGTCCAAGTGGTCGAGCTGTTTTCAAACCGGCTCGTTGAGCAGATCGCAATATCTTGAATTCTATCAATGGATCGTCTGTCTTTCTTCTTTCGACACGTTTGACAATAACAGGGGTACCATCCATAAGGGGTAATCGAACAATTTCTTCATCTGGAAACTCATGTCCTGCCTGGTTCCGCCCTTTGAGCAATTCCCCATGCTCAGCAACATAATGACCCGGGTTTTCAAAAAATTCTTCTGGCAAGCCATCCTTGATAATCTTATGAACCCGAGCCGTATACTTACCAGTTGCTACAATCCATAAGTGATCGTTTTGCTGCCTATAGCTTTCAGCAATCCAGTAGTGCCGGATTAGCGCTTGTTCTACAAAAGCATAGATAAGTTGTTCGTCTGCTGAAGTTGGCTTTGCTACATGGTGCAATCTGCCTTGCACATCACGAATCAGCCCAGTTGCTTGTTTCTCCGCTTTTGCTCGGTGTTCGATCTTGTAGATGACATCGTCCCGGTTATGTGGAGCAATGCCTTCCAACTGTCGCTGTTGCCTGCTTGAAGTAATTAACAAAATATGATCATCGATTTCCTTATATGAGTACCCCATCAGTCGCAAAATTTGCTCGGGAATGCTGCCTGTGTATCCCGTATCTGTAAACACAATATCCCTTGCGGAGTTAAATCCACGCTGTTGCAGCAACTCTTTCTTGAGTTGATAATCGAGATTATCTCGAAAATGTCTGGGGAACACTACATATTTAGGTTTAATTTCTATTAGCCCACCATTACGCCGAGCTTCTAAACGTGCGGTCAAACCCATACTCCTTCGACGAGCAACGTCTTGAGCACGACGCCCAGCATAGGAGTAGATCCCATCCCTACCAAGAAAGACTTCTGTTAGTTCACGCCCCGAATCTCGCTCAGAATCAAGCTTTCTGTATAGCTTGTCATACATGGGTATATCAACGGTGTACACCTGTATATATTCTTCTAGAGCTGAGCGCAACACAGCGTATAAATTGTCCAATTCAGAGTCAAGCACTTCTTGTAAATTCCCTGCTTTGCCCTGTGAAAGTGTAGCTATGTAACGAGCCGTAAGTCTGATCGCGACATCGAACATTGATGGCATTCTACCCTCAAGACCGTCAATAGCAGCCTGTTTATCAAGATCAGGAATCATCGGATTTTTGAGAAACGCATCATCTAGGAAATTGGTTACTGCCATATCAATTTCTGACAACCAAGATACCAACCGTTGTGCGATTCTACCTTCAACTTCGTCGTCACGTCTTAAACGTTTAAAAAGACGTTCTATTAGCTCTGAAAGCTCACTGTGAGCTTCTGACCAAGCAGCAACTTCAGCTCGGTCGTTAGACTGTTCTTCTCCTGTCAAGCCTGATTTTCCTTGCTTTAGTTGTTCAAGAAAACTCAGTATCGTGTTGAATTCTTGCAGTTTGGTCCAAGATTCGAAAATTTGTGCAGGTGTTGCAAAATCCTTGAGTTCTTCTTGTAGCTGTGGGAGATCATCGTACTGTGCCGCATCTTGTCGAATCCCATCAACCCAAAACTGCGACAGTTGTAGAAACGTTTCAGAGTCAGAAATCCTTGGATCATTCCCATTGCGCTCGTTGAGCGTAACAACTTCTGCGTATAACCGCTCGAACGGTCTAATCATCTTGCGCAAATATTGATATGAGTTACCCGAGACAAAATAATCAGCTCTGTCCAAAACAACTGGCTTGAGTATGTTTCGGTAGAACCTACCAGGAGAAAGACCAGACATCTTTTGTACTACAATGACTTCGTCAAAACCGTGTATGGCCTCTATTCTACTGATATCAGACTCAACCGTGAGCTCATAATTAGGTGGCGATTGCTTTTTCCGACCTGTGAAGCTGAGCATTTCTGGATAACCAAAGATTTTGGCGGCTTCCACAAATTTTTTTTGCCACCTTTTGTCTTGCTGCCAGTCTGCATGATACTTTGCTAGAGTCACCCACGCTTGCTCGCCGGTTACATCGTTGAGATCGGCTATCTCAACCAACTGCATACCATGTGCACATAATGTTTGCACCTCATCCAATGTGAAACAACTTTTTTTCACGAGCTCGATCAACTCTGGAGACAGGTTGATAACACGTTCTGGTTGTCGCCGTACCATTTGCTCCAACTGCTGGACTTGCTGCTTTGAAGCAAAAGCTATCAGCTCACTCAACGTTTCAATGTGAGCTGATTCGATGACACTTCCTAGCGCTTTTGGTATTTGAGCATACTCATGAAATTGTTCTGGCAACTCAAAGCGTTTGATAATACCCCCAGTGTATTCCCCATTAACTGCCGCCCGAAAAACTTTAAGGAGCCCAATCTTATGCTGTTGAGTAAGGCTAGGTTGAAAACTATCCAAAAAGTTTTCAACTCTTTCCCCAAACTCTGCATTTCGTTCCTCAAAAATCTTGTAGAAAATCGCATCGATTACCTGAGTCTGAGCATTGACTGAAATTGAGGCACTTTCACGAACATGTTGTGCTAAGTCTTCTAGTGTAGGCAAATTTTCACTAGCCAACTGAGAATTAGCATAGGTTTCAGTTGCATTCCTAGTCTGGTCAAAAATTTTCGTAGCCAAATCAATCAAAAGCTCAACAATCCTTGCTTCGCCATACTCAAAAACCAATTGTGAAATACTCTCTTCGAACTCAAATGAAGTGGTAGCAAGATCATCCATCACTTCGTTCTCAGGAAAAATCACCACATCAGACCTATTCAAATCGCCATGAAAAGAATCGTCTTCATTCTCAGCCTGGGCCGCATGCATACGAATCTTTTGTAAAGTAGATATATTGAGCAATGGAGCAATATCTTCATCTTCCCATGAGTATTCCAGCTCTTTTTTTTCGTTAGCAAGACTTTGGAGTACATCAAACAAACGTTGAGTGATCCTCGTTGGCAGAGCTTGCTCGACCTTGTGAGTACCAGGTTCTTCTGTAGTCAACGATGTTTCCAGAACCATAAACCAGATGCTCCTTGCTCATCACGGCTTGGTAAACGATTACAACCATTAGTGTAAACTACTTTACACGTCAGTACCATAGTGATCACTTAACAGTGTTTCTGGTTAATCCAACAGCTGTAAAAAATCTACGTAGTAGACGTATCCAGCCACTCTTGTAAAAATACTGCTGCAGCCTTGTCGTCAATGTGTAGACGTCTGCCCCCTGTGTTTCTGTGTTCAATCTGAAGAGCTGTTGCTTCCCTCGATGACAAAGTCTCATCCGCCAGCAAAACCGGTAACTTGATTTGTTGCTCGAGCTCTTTTGCAAAAGCTTGTGAGTACATTGCCATTTCCGCCTCAGAAACACCGACCAAAATCTGCTCTATACCTTCTTGTGCACAAATGGCTGCAATTGCATCAACTTCAGTGCCATCAACTTGAATAATCTTCAAAGGGTCAGCCAACGTACCATAGGAAACCGCGAGTCCAATTCTAACCGTCCCTACGTCGACTGCCAATGTTTTGGGAATTACTGTATGATCCATTACTGCTCCGATGCTTCCTCAGCCGGCACTAAACTCGCAGTGATTACGCCTCGCCTCAGATATGTCCCCTCGGGAGTACAAGTCACAAGCTTGAGTTGTCGCGAGTCGTAATGCTGAGTAAGAATATACACGTCTTCTGGTTTCACTTCTTTTTTTTCTTGTACCATGTACGTGTATCGTACACCTTCGTGAGAAACGTAAATTATATCGCCCTGTTTCAAAGTCATGATTGTACTAAAAATAGAGTTATAGCGACGAGAATTTTTCTCGCTTGGGTTATAGAACTGACGCAGTACCGAGTGGCCAAAAATCACAGGAGAACCAGCATCCCCTGGATATGCTGTCCCTGGATACGCAATTAAGCTCTTATCTAGATCAGTGCCGCCAATTGTAACCACAGCATTGCTGATGTTGAGTTTGGGAATATCCAGTACGTAAGTTTGCGCTTTATCAGCGGCTAACTTCGCGTCTGCTAACTCTGGCAGCGTGTCAGCAAACCAATTTGACAGGTTAGTGAAGTCGAGTTCCTCATCGATAATTTCCGGGCCAGAATACACATAGGTCTGTTCCTCCTGAGCATGCGCTTGGGGAGCTTGCGTAATCACAAGTGGAGTCACATCCATCACCTGTTCTTTTGGAATTGGAGCTGTTAATTGAGTGGCAAACAACCATGAGTCATTTGTCACAAACCCAGCTAAGATTGGGAAAACTGCACTGCCTACTAGATATAGACCAACACCCAAGAACGCAATCGGAATAATAAGCGCTCCAACCCGAACCGGCAGCGCTACTTTTTTGCGTGCCCTATTCACACGAGCCTTTGCTTCTGATGACTCAATCTGTTGCGACACAAGCAAGTGCTCAAGCCGTTGTTCTACTTTCTGATTGACTTCACTCAACGGCACATTAGACACCAACGCTCGCCTATATAGATCGACAAGCTGCGCTTGTGAGAACGCTGTAAACATATTGTCTGAATGCTTTTGAGACATGAGACTCTTATAGTACTATCAATCACTACTGAACAACAACGGTTATCCTGTTTTTGTCTTTAGGTACCTTTTGTAGTAGTAAACCTAAAGCCTTTGGTTCCAACTCAATAGAAACTGATTTGATTCTTTCATCAGCCCCCAGTAGTTCACGCACTTTCGCGACATCCTTTCCCGCAATGATTTCTTTCAGTTCTTCAGGATTGAATACAGGCTTCGCTTGTGAAGTGACCTGAGCAGTGAGTCGAACAACTGCAGATGAAGTTGCTTCTCCGTTAACAATACCCTCAGGACTTGACAAAATTTGAGGATCTTCATCGGTGAGCTGATATCCTTCGGGAACTGAGCCTTCTAGCACAAACTCAGCAATTGGCCTTAAGTCGGAGGCTGTATAAGAGAGTGTTTCGACTGCGACTGTTAACGTCAATGAGAGTCGTTCTGCTTCAGTCTCGAGTTCTTTATCAAAATCGGACTTAACAACCTTGTAACCTCTGACCGGTATTACGTACGTGCCTTCTGCTGCTTCCGACTCTAGCTCTTCAGCTGCCTGCTTAATCAAGTTAGTTGTTAGATCGTCCAACAATAGTTTTTTATCTTGTTCTGCCACTACCCTGACCTCCCGACTTGCTCCACCTGCAAAGGCGTCATCTGCCTCTGCCTCATATGTCGAACTGGCAAAATCTGCGATGGTAAACTTAGTTTCTTTGGACACATTTCCTTCAGCACCTATTTTTTTTGCTTTTAACTTTGCCTCAGTTTTTCCAAAAGTTATCTCTTTCTTTCCGCCACTTTCCTTTGCTGTGGCAGAAGCAACAGTAACATCAGAGTCAAGTGTGAACTCAAGTGCACCCGATTTAAATGTGGTACCAGCTGAGAAAGTCTTCTCAGCTTCAACTTTATTGAAAATAGTTACTGTACCTTGCGATTGTTCACCGACTATCTTGACTCCTGTTGTCAAGATATCATCGGTCCCCGTCACTTCTTTAGTAATTGGTCGAGCAGCGAGTGCTTTCGCTTCCAAATCACTCGTTGTTAGACTTGGATCGAGCTCAATCTCCAACTCTTGGCTGAGCGACTTAGAAACAGTCACAATTACTACATGAGACTTAACTAAGAAAATTGATGCTATGACAAAAAGTCCCAAGAGTGCCACAACTCCCAACGCTAGCCCGAGTAACACACCCTGTTTATGTGTAAACTTCCTGTTGCGAGTACTTTGAACTTCATCATGCTTATCCGTAGCCTCCAAAACTTCTGAATTTGACTGTTTGGTAAGCAACTTGTCGGTGCTAATTGGAATTCCAAATGAAGTTGCAATAACAGGTACTTCTGTCTTCTCTGCCTTGACATGTGACTGTGGTGAATCATAACTAGAGGTACTTACAGGTTCTACAACTTCAGAAAATCCCAACTCTGTGGCTGACAGTGCCGAACTTGTACTTTCTGCATGCTTCTTTGCAGTACTGCTGACATTGGTCAATCCCACTGCAGCTGAAACTGCCCGGCCAGCTCCCGACCCGACAACGTTTGCATAAACCTGACTCGGTAAGACTTTAGTAATCGGTGCACGAGCTAATGCAGGCACCTGGCTCCAATCAACCTGGAGAAGTTCCTGTTCAAATGTTTGAAGCTGTGTGTCTGATAAATCAAGTGATGCTAAAATGAGGTGGTCGGGAAAACGACTGCCTGGCTCCAAATTGTTCGCAAGTCGGGCTATGGCTTCGGCGCAATCGGCAGCTGTGTTACCAGACCTCCCCACTTGCTCTACACCAATAACAGAACCCTGAACCGCCAACAGCAAAAACAAACTCTCCATAGCCACAACACACACGCTACCAGAAAAAGAAGGGTTTTGAGCTAGCTCTTGTTCAATGATTGCCTCGGTCACGACAACAAAACCGTTAGCCTGAAGTGAAAGCTCATTTGTAAGCTTCTGCAGAAGTGGAGATTTGCTTGATGCAATGGTATTCCCCACAACCCAGTCAGGTTGTAAACCAAACACCACCTCGCTTACTGACTCTGATTCGCTTCCCAACTCCCGCAGACATTCATCAAGGCGAAGTACGCATGTTTCAGGTGAAGAATAGCCTTGTACTTGTGAATCAGACTTCACAACAACACCAGACTGATTTACTACAAGCAACTGTGCTCGAACCATTGTGTTGGAAAGCAAGACACACAAGCGATGTTGAGTTTCTTTGGAGTTTGCTGACGCAGCTGGCAGGCTCATAGATTAAAATGGATAACTACACTTCCATTAAACCACAAGTACACAAGCATTTGCTATGACTATCCATTAGTATTCATTCCAGAAAGAAAATCAAGCGTCAACTAGTTTGCCATAGATCCGTCGTACACCCGCAGAAACAGCCTGTTCTTTATAAATCTTTATCCGCCCTATTTCCTTCGTATTCTCGACGTGTGGCCCACCACAAAGCTCTTTTGAGATCCAGTCTTTTTCTTCATCCTTACCAACTGTATACACGGTTACTTGATCCGGGTATCGTTCGGCAAAAAAAGCAATCGCCCCAGAACCAAGTGCCGTCTTCTTTGACATTGTCTGGACTGAAACTGGTAACTCAGCTTGTATCCACTGATTAACCTGTTCCTCAACGCGCTTAACTTCTTCTTCAGATAGAGCAGACTGATGTGAAAAATCGAAACGAAGTCGCTCAGCTGTGATGTTTGAACCCTTCTGCTCCACATGAGTCCCAAGTATCTTCCTCAGCGCAGCATGAAGCAGATGAGTGGCTGTATGGTACTTTGTGGTCTCCTCGCTGCTATCAACCAGTCCACCTTTAAACTTTCCAGCCGAGGCGGTACGAGATGTTTCCGTGTGGCGTGCCTTAGCAGCTAGAAAATCAGTCTCTGATAACACCTGAGAACGCTCTGCAGCTATTTCCTGTGTGAGTTCGAACGGGAATCCATGCGTTTCATATAACTGAAACGCCACCTCTCCTGTAAGCACAGGGGTCTTTTCTATTATTTTCAAACCTTTACTTATGGTTTTTTCAAACTTCTGTTCTTCTTCCTCGAGTATCTTTGTGATGGATTCGAGTTGCTCAGTCAACTGTGGGTAGCTTTGTGAGTACATGCTCTCCACAACCGGCACTATTTCCCCGACAAATGGATCTTCCATGCCGATCATCTTGCCATATCGCACTGCCCTTCGCACCAAACGGCGCAAAAAGTAACCTTGCTCTTTGTTAGCAGGAAGTACACCGTCTCCACAAAGAAACACAGCTGCCCGCAAATGATCTGCTATAACCCGGAACGATCGTGCAGTCTTTGGAGAATCAGCGTAGTTTGAGCCGGATAGTTTGCTCAGTTTTTCTGTGATCGGATGAAACAACTCAGTTAAGAAGATATCGTTTGTACCCTGGGCCACAGCAGCAATCCGTTCCAAACCACCGCCAAAATCAACATTCTTTTGTGACAGTTCTCTAAATGAGCCATCTTCTTTCTTTTGGTACTGCATGAATACAGAGTTCCCGATCTCGAGAAAGCGACCACAGTCGCAGTTCACGTGACAAGGACTATGAGAAAACGCCGAAAGCTCATGAAGCTTGAGCTCCGCTCCAAAATCGTAAAACACTTCACTGTCAGGTCCACCCGGTTCGCCAGCCGGCATCGAGTTGGGAACTCCTGAACGTGACCACCAATTTTTTTTCTCGTCATAGTAAAAAATTCTGCCGCCCTGTAAGCCTTTTTCCTCCGCAAAATCAACCGCAGGTGCTGTAATACCTCGAGCTGCAAAGAGTGATTGCCAAATTTCTGTAGACTCCGTGTCACGTCCAATGCCCAGTTGTTCATTTCCGCGGAAAACGGTCACATATAACCGCTCAGGCTCAATACCGATCTCATCAGTCAGGAAAGTAAAAAACCAACTTAACTGCTCCTGCTTGAAGTAATCGCCTAAAGACCAGTTCCCCAACATCTCAAAAAAAGTTGTGTGCCTGTTATCACCGACTTCTTCAATATCTTGGGACCTGAAACATTTCTGACTGTCAACAATTCTCTTCCCCAAAGGATGAGGTTGTCCCAATAGGTACTCAATCATCGGCTGCATACCCGACCCTGTAAACAGCGTTGTAGGATCATTTTCCGGTACCAAGCTAGCAGAAGGTATGATCGAATGACCTTTTTTTGAAAAAAAAGTTAGGTAGGCGGTACGAATATCATGTGGAGTAACCATGGCATGCATTGTATCAAGGTTCCTTCAAATTGTGCAGTCATTTCTTTTAGACATTGTCCAGTTGTTTAGCAGCATTGGCAGTAATTTTTAATTACGCAGCCAAGAACGACGTTTGCAAAAAGCACAAAGAGTCAGTACTATTGTGTATAGAATGACAGAACAGTTTGTTGAGGACGCATCTTTAACTAATACGGCACCAAAAAAATTTAGTGGCCTCATTAAGTTAATGTTGTTGCTGGTGGTTGTCTGTGCTGGTGTGGCGGCTGGAATGTTCGCATTCAATCGATACAAAGACACTTCCCGACAAAGACCGGAACGCGTAGTTATTGACGGCGAAGAGTATGTCTTGGCCCCCACTGAAACGGCTACCTTTTCTGATGTCAGTAATGCCTTGGCCATTGAGATTGGTGAGTGCAGCCCAGATAAAGTTGTTCCCCTTTCTCAGGGTTCTCAGCTTCGCTTCACAGGAGTTACCAAAATTAAGGATGTTCCATTCTGTAACATGGAGCTGCTCGTCCAGTCACAGTCTGAGTCTGCAGCATATACCTGTTCCTACAAAATAGACCCCAACCAACCAACAATTTACCTTAAAAATAATTTTGCTGGAGCTGACCGTGAGTTCTTAAGTCGCCATTGTAAAGTTATCCAGATACATGTTCCAACCAAACCAGCTCAAAACTCATCGGAACTTCCAAATCAATGAGAATGGTGGCCGTTAGAGGCCTTTAAATTTTCCTTTTTGAGAAACTCGTTTTTTTCGTCTTTTATTCTTTTGTTCCTGTTCATCCTGCGTCTGAGCTAAGCTGTCAAACGAACCCAATGCGTTCTGAAGATAGTGTTTGAACTCAGAATAAATATTGGAAACCTGATTCTTTTCTGGGGAGACTGGCTGTGATGACCGCCAACTTTCTTGAGCTTCTTCCCATTCCTGTTCCAAACGCTTCCGCAAACTTTTTCCTTGTGATGTACCGAATGCAAACAACCCCACAGCACCAGCTACTATGCCGAGCATGAAACCCGTTGTAAATGAACCAGAATCATTCTCTTTTTTCATCTTTTGTTCTGTGCAGCCACTGCACGAATAGCTCGAAAATACGCATGCCTGTCTTTAATCCCGAGACAGCTCCACCTAATGCCATAAGTGGTTGGGCAAATGAACTCAATTTCGCTTCAACAGTATCGAGAGTTTGGTTAAACCGCCGAATTGTTCGACGAGCCTCAATCAAAACTAACACGAGTTGGATCCCCACTACGCTAAGAACAACAGCCAAACAAACCAACACAACAGAAAAAATGATTTGCAAGGTATCCATCATATCCTTTCAGACAGCTCTAGTGATTCACTATAGCATATTTTTTTTTATCAAACACACACCAAGCCCGAGACTCAATGCTAAAACTCAACCATCACCGCCCGTTGCTCAGTTTGAGTTTTTCCTCTCCTATCGGTTGCCTGAACAATGACGGCTGCTGGACCTTGGCCAGAAAACTGAATTTCTGTTTGGAATGATCCATCAGGCTGAAGTGCCACAGGTTGTCCGTTAACTGTTACAACAGCTTCCGGCACAGTTTCACCTCTAACTAAAACTTGTGGGGCAACACGTGACTGTTCCTCCGGTTCAAAAACTGCGAGCCTAGGTGGTTTTTGCAGCGTGTACCATTGGAATACCACATAGCCCACCAGTGTCAGAAAAACAGCACTCAAGACCACAACCGCACCTGTTACAGAGTTTACTGCTTTTCTCCTTGATGCAATTGGCTTAATGAACTCTCGGGGAATAAGGGTACCGCGTGCGCTTTCTTTATAGTCTCTCCTTAAAAGCGCAATTAGAGGTTGTGGGTCAAAACCAAACAGACGGCCGTAACTCCTAATAAAGCCCTTCACAAATGTCGCTGCTGGAAGCTGCTCAAATTCATTGCGCTCCAGAGCTTGCAAATACTCTAACCGAATGCGAGTTCTCTTAGATAACTGCTCCAGTGGCAATCTATGCGCTTCTCTTTCCTCCCGAAGCAGTTCACCAATACTTTTAGTCCGTATACTCATGATTGTAATAACTGCGCAACCAGAGCCGATACTCTACGACCATCAGCTCGTCCAGCTACCGCAGCCATAGCCGCTTTCATAGCTGTTCCCATATTGGCATCTGATATCTTTTGCACTGCCTCTTCTACAATAACGCGCAACTCATCGTCTGACATTTGTTGAGGCAAGTACTCTTCAAGCACCTGTATCTTTGAGGACTCAGAGGCAACTATCTCATCTCGACCTGCTTTTTCAAAATCTACCAGAGCATCCCTTATTTGCTTAACTTGCTTCTTCACAAGTGCTTGGACAGCAGCGTCATCTGCTTCCCCATTGTCTATTTCCCAATTGCGGATGTCGGCCAAAAGGAATCTGATAACGCCCAAACGCACTGCATCCTTTGCCTTGAGCGCGGTTTTCATGTCGGCTTGTAGAGTTAATTTAAGTGACTGTGACACATTTCTCCTTTTTATTGCACCATCTGCGAAGACTTACTTAGCCTCTGGTGCTACAATAGTACCACGAAAGCACACACCAGGCATGGCATGCACCACGTCGTTTGCATTCAGGGATAGTGGCGGCAATGCTCGCTACTATTCATATTTATTGTAACACTACTATTTATGCCAACTGATCCTGATGACACATCGCTTGAACCAAGACAGCTCACTCCGTACGAAAAAACGCACTTGCTCCGACATAACATTGACTACAGTAAGAATCCAATAACGGGGCAAATACCAGTTGAATACATAACGGGACATGTTGAGTTCTGCGGCCTAGATTTTCTGGTTACCAAAGATACTCTCATACCCAGAATTGAAACTGAAGAGCTAGTGGCTTTGGCTCATGCTTTTCTGACAGAAGAAGCAGCTCAGGGTAAAAACAAACTGAAGCTCTTGGATATCGGCACAGGCTGTGGGGCAGTTGCAATCAGCCTGCTTGCACAACAAAAAGACAAGTCATACGATGTGTCAGTCACTGCTACTGAAATTTCTGAGGATGCACTGGCTGTAGCCAAATCCAACGCCAAACGCCTTGTTCCAGCTTCTCAAATTCGATTTATACACAGTGATTTGTTTCATAATCTCCCGATCAACAAGTTTGACCTAATCGTTGCTAACTTACCGTATATTCCCACCGAGAGGATTCCTTATCTGGAAGAATCGGTTGCATCTTTTGAACCACATGTCGCCCTGGACGGCGGAACTGATGGTTTCACTTTGATCAAGAAGCTTGTCACCGAGGCACCGAACTATCTTTCACCTCAGGGTTGTATTCTTTTAGAACTGGACTACACACATACTGACACAATATTTTCACAGTTTTACAAAGATTGGATTGTGGAGTTATTGTTTGACACTCTACGAAGAAATCGTTTCGCCAAACTCAAACTAAAATCAACTGCCTTTTAATGGTCGAAAGGCTGCAAATTTGGTATCAGAATCAAGCAAAAAATCGTCCAGGGAATCTGTATTGGTGGGATCCCAGTTGTAATTGATAGTTACCTCTTCTTCTTGCTCAATATCTTGAATTGCAGAAAAAACCATTACTTTATTTCGGTAGTCGTGATCATATCGTGCATTCGGTGTGTATGAGTGATTGAACAAGCTGCCGTAGCCCAACACAACTGCGTGGTTTTTTGCAGTCCACTCAAAATAGTACCGTTGCAACACTGTCTTAAAGAGAGCGCTTTCTTGCGATTTGGGGATAAGCACAATCGGACAGCGCTCAATAACAGACCCTTTTTTGATTTTCTGATCAGCAAATATCCCCCTAATGCCGTACTGTTCTGAAAGACCGACTCGTATGGGAATGTTCATAGATTAGTGTATAAGAGGTAATCTTCGCTTGGTGGCATTGTGAATAAGACGGTGTAAGAGCTCATCAAATGACACACCGTATAGATCCAAAATTCCACCAATTGGGCAGAACATTTCTTTTGAACCCAGAGCTGTATTAGAATTGCAATCGATTATGTAGTGCCGACCGGATTCGTCGACACGCATATCAAACTTAGCATAGTCATCCATTTTTAAAACAGAAAACGTTCGCTTAATCATTCCTTTAATCCTATCTGGGAGGTCATACTTAGCAAACTGCATAGTGGGATCAGCGAAAGAAATAATCTTATAGTCCGAATCTGAATCGGGAAAGATTTTTTCAGCTGCATATACTTTCATATTTTTTCCTTGGACCACCACCACGGTAACTTCTCTGCCCACCACAAATTCTTCCAACAAAACTGGCTGGTTATATGCTTTCATTAAGAAAGCGATGCGTTTTTTGAGAGACTTCTCATCTACACAAATTGCAGAGTCGTCAATTTCAACAGACCCGTGCACTTCATTTAACTTTGCGATCAGTGGATAATCTAACCCGGGATCGATTTGATCAGACAACGACTTAATGAGCTGGTACTTTGGCGTCGTAATTCCATACTGTTCCAAAAGATTCTTCGTCAGATATTTGTTTGAGTTTATCGCTAGACCTACAAGCCCGGTGCCAGTATACGGTACCTGCAAGATCTCTAATGTTGCCGGAATTGTTGGGCACAAGTCCTCCCTACCATATACGGAATCAACTAAGTTGAGTACCAGCTCTGGTTTAAATTTCTTAAGTTTGTCCCACATATCGAGATTGCCAGGGAATAGTTCAACAGTATGCCCCATCCTGTTGAGATGCTCACTAATCTGTTGAGCTCTGGGTAACACTTCTGCTTCCGACATGTACTGCTGCTCAGTTGGGAAGTACGATCGCTGTGCGTGTGAGTACAGAATTGCAATGCGTGATGCAGGCGTATTTGTTTCAATCATGTAATGTGATTCTTTTTCATTGAAAAATCTCAACTATAACAATAGCCCTTAATGATAACAAGATTTGTTTTCCTGTCAATTATAGTTGTGGTAATTGTGTTTTTTTTGTTGAAAAATCAATCCTTTTTCGCTATAAAATATTAGCGTGCATATTACAGAGACTCTAGGTTTCTTGCACATGATCAGGTACACTTTTGATATGTCCACTCAAAGGGTACCAACGTCAATTTTTTCCGGATTCCTCGGATCGGGAAAAACAACCATTATTCTTCACCTCGTTGAGCAACTGCAAGCTGCTGGTGAACAGGTTGTGTACATCAAAAACGAGATTGGTGACGCTGATATTGATAGCCTGGTGATGAAGTCAAAACAAGTTACTACCAAGACACTTCTCAACGGTTGCATTTGCTGCACTCTGGTTGGTGCCTTTGCGAGCACACTCACAGAAGTAGTTACGAAGTACAAACCTACGCGTGTGCTTATTGAAGCTTCAGGAGCTGCAGATCCCAGTGCACTAGCACTTGCCGTTAGCTCACACCCACTTCTTGTTCGTGATGCAGTGATAGGCGTAATTGACGTAGTAAACTTTACCGGCTTCACAGAAATTACGGTGACCGCACAAAGCCAAAGCAAATTTATTGATTTGATAGTTTTTAATAAAGTTGAGATGGAGGACCTTACTCAAAAACGACGAGTAGTCGAGTATGTACGAGAAGTAAACACTCATGCACCTATCATTGAAGCACCAAAAGGAGTGTTGCTTCCTGACGCTGTGTTTGGTTGGTACGAACTGCAACTTGAATCAGGTAGTGATACGAAGAAAAGTATCAATACAATTCCTCGCGAACATATCGAACACATTGATCATGATGACATTGGTGCGTTTTCGCTAGCTGTTCCAGAACCAATCTCTCGGGGTGATTTACAAACATTCCTCGCTTCACTTCCCAAAGCGTTGTTTCGTGTTAAAGGAATTGTCACCTTAACTGACGGCCAAACTATACTTTGTAATAAAGTGGGCAGTCACACAGACATTCAGGAACTACAATCAAACAGAACCACACTGGAACCCGTGCTGATTTTCATAGGAGTAGGAGCGAAAAAATACCAGAAACAAGTTGCTGAATCACTTGGCCGCTTAACTCAGTAACACGCACTCTGTATCTAAGGGAGAAACACCTCAAAACTGTTAACGGCTCTAGTTAGGCGTTGCTGAATTCAAGCCCAATAAACTTGCTAGTTCTTGTTTACCATTTGGTTGTAACAACATTTTGGCAATGTGCAACGTTGTGGTCACATCACGGAACTCTTCCCTAAAAATTATCTCCATAAACTCATCTAAACCTACCTCAAAAACAGTAATTCTCTCACCTGGATCAGGCTGAGGTTCAGCAACCTGAACACAGCCACGTGCAATATACATATAGATTGTCCAGTCAATTTTGGAAAACGGTTGAACAGCAAACCACTCTGTTATATCTTCAGCCTCGCACCCGGTTTCTTCCAGTAACTCACGACGCGCGGCTGCCAGTGGTATCTCACCCGGGTCGATAATTCCACCTACCAAGCTAACAAATTGGCTTATACCGGGTTGCTCTTGCCGCGTAAGCAAAATTTTCCCACGGTTGGTTACTGCTAACACCCCCGCAGAGTCTGCTCGTGTTATTTTTTCGAAAGTCGCCGTACTTCCATCAAATAACTGCTGTTCCCATTGATAAACAGAAAAAAGTTCCCCTGTGAAAACTTTCTGAGCATGCGGTGGCAATGGTTGACGCTTAACCATAAGTGCACTGGTGCGTATTTAACTCTACTCTAGACAAATTTAGAATTAGCTATGAATTCCCCTGAAACCTTGACTTCAACCTTCTGGCTGCAATTCTAAGCCTGAACATAAATGAAAAACCAGGTGTATGACTACCCTCTGGTCTTAGGTGCAGCAACGCTGGAACAACCGAAACCACGACAATGACTAAAATAATAGGCAACAAATACTTGTCAACGTCTGGGATTAGCTGCCCCAAGAAAAATCCTAAAAGTGTCATCCCCACTGCCCAGAGAAAACCACCGAGCAGGTTGTAGAAAAAAAACGTTTTATATTCCATGTAAGCCATGCCCGCAGCAATGGGTGCAAATGTTCGGACAGCTGGCATAAATCGAGCTAACACAAGGGTTTTTCCACCGTGCTTTTCATAGAAGTGCTGTGCCTTCAACAAATGGGACTTCTTATAAAACCACGAATCTTTTTGTTTCAGTAACCACCCACCCAACTTCTTTCCAGTCCAATACCCAACGTTGTCACCAAGAACAGCTGCAATGAATAGAAGTGGCATAATTACCCAGATGTTGAGTAGTCCTTGCGATGCCAAAAAACCCGCCGTGAATAACAAACTGTCGCCTGGAAGAAAAAACCCGAAAAACAACCCTGATTCAGCGAATACAATTGAAAATAAACCAACATATCCAAATGTTTCAATCAACTGGAGAAGGTTAAAATGAGCCATAGAGGTAAATCATACAATAGGTCAGGCTTCCTGACCACATGAAAACACTTAGTCCTCAAAAACAACAGCACTCGCCGGTAGACGACGCACACCTTTGTCTTGTTTAATCTCTTCTATGCAATGTGCAATTGCACCTGCCATACGTGCAACTGCAAACAACCCGTTGCCAGCCAGTGGATCGATCCCCAACACAAGCAACAAGGCTCCTATTGCCCCATCGATATTCAGTGGCAGGTGCCTCCCTAGGTGCTGCTCAAGCGCGACCTCAATCAAGAGTGCGGCGTCCAGTGCTTCACAATCTGAAATCGTCCTGCGAGCTAAACTTAGTAATGTTTGAGCTCGGGGGTCAGATTGTCTGAACACGGGGTGTCCAAAACCTGGAATTCGCTTTCCCTGACTCAAATAACTCGAAACCACAACTCCGGCAGTTGTCTCGCGATCAACACTATCATCGAGTACTTGTTGGAATATCTGCATTGCCCCAGTTACTGCTGCACCATGGCGAGGTCCTAACATCAGGACCGCACTCGCTAAGGCAGTCGTGAGTTCAACTCCAGACGAAATTGCCACGCGAGGAACAAAGCCGCTTGCTGGTTCCAAACCCTGATCAATTGCAGCTACCATAACTGCGTTCAGCAATCGCTCTTCACCTGTGTTGGGCAGTCGACCTGTTAAGGAGAGGAAAAGCGTCTGCACAAAGCTTGCATCTTTGATTAGCGTTTTGATTGGCTCGCCCCTGATGACCAATCCCTGACCGTCACTACCACTTACACTCGAGATGAACTGCAAATCTGTTGCCATATCACCCCAGTATACGGAAATCTAATACCAAGCACAAGAAAAAATCATTTAGTTTTCTCGCTCGAAAAACAGTCGCTGACTGATCGAGAGAGAATCATCTTCAAATGGACGAGATATGTATGAGATCTCACTCCCACCAGGAGATCGCTCGAAATAAATCCTAATCAATCCGGCGGTACCATCGTCTGTACTTCGCTCTTTTTGCATAATGCAACTATTGCCATTAACTATACCCCATTACTTGTTTCAAAACAACGCAGCACCAATGTGTATAACATAGTTAGCATCTAGCGAAACTGTAGAGGATATCGGTCGAGTTCTACTCTCTGTGCGGATGGCAGTGCAATCCCATTCAAACTTTCATTAATTAATGCAGGGAAGTTGAGCGTACTCACAAAACGAACCAAGATGGCTGCGACTAAACTTGCTATCAAAGTTGCCCCAAACAAGTACCCCAGACCTTGCAACAATGCTGCAGCAAAGAGAAACCGAAGCGATGACTTTCGAGATAGGTGTCCATTCAGCTTTTCAAGTTGCTTCACCAACTGCGCCAATTCCTGAGTATTTGATTGTGTAACAGTCTCGTTAATAGTTGAAGATTTTTGTTGAGTAGTAGTTGGCTGCACTTCAGGCATATCATCTAAAGTATGCTCAGAATTGACATGAATGTAAAGAGTTGTTTGGACACTCCATGAATCATGAGCTGTGTTAGAGTATTACGGCTTCTTCTTCATCCAATCCATCGGATTGTTGGGTCATGTAAAGGTCCTGACCATACTCACCCACACCAACATACTCTGCTTTGCCTGAAACGACAGCCTCCATCGGCCGGCAGGCAAAACAACCTGTTTCTTGTGAGCATTTAAAGTGGTTCAGTTTTCTTGCCAATTTGACTTGCTTGGCTAAACTCAAGATCTGTTCATGTGCTTCCTGCAGATCAGGCAACACCTGTGGTTTGACCTGGTCGCTGAACGCTAAATACCAATAACTAGCACCCTCTACTTTCCTTTTCTGAACATTGTGTGCTAAAAGTGCATAAATAGGCAGTTGCAATGACTCTGGACTCTCTTCTTTTTTGCCTGTTTTAAAATCAACAATGTGAATACTGTCTGTTTCAGGAAGATACTCTAACCAATCAATCTTGCCACACAGAAGTATCTCATCAGCCTCAGAAAGCCAGAACTGAGGTAGCTCCGCTTTGAGCTTGACTGCTTTACGACCAACTGGTCCCGGATTTGCCATTACCCTCTTCAACATTTCCTCAGCTTTGGCCTTGTATGTTGATTCAACTGCCAGCGAAGAATACCCACCCTGTTTTCCAGAATATTTTTTCCAAACTCGCTCTAACGCATCTAAAAGCGACTCTGAAAATCGCTTCTCAACAGGCAACACCGAAAGAGACTCAATAACTTCATGTACTGCAGAACCAAGTGAAAGAGGTGGGCCCACTAGCTGAATTTTCCTGTTTGACTGTGGATCACGATATACATTCTTAAGATAATACGCTCGCGGACAACGCACGAACTCAGATAGAGAAGAATGGGAAACCCAAGTGGCTGTGTACTTGTCGGGCATATAAGCCATTATACGATCTGGGATTGCATTTGTCAGAATCGTTTTGGGTCACAACACGTGTTCAGTACGTCAAAACTGCAAAATTTTTGCTGCCAACAATCTGTGCAAGGTAGTCCACTTAATTTGTGGGTGAATTCCCTGCCGCGGGAGGAGGACCTGGATCATCGGGATTGGCAACATTCTCTGCTGTTGGGAATTCAATTGTTTCAGTGTCAGTTGCCGCTGAATCTGCCAATGCAAAACCTGTTTCGAGACTTAACGTTCCAGACAATGTCTTTGCTTGTGCTGCGAAATCAAGCTCTGCAACGTACGGATTTCGCAAGATACCGAGTAAACCAGTCACTTGCATCTCAGTACTTGGAACAGCAAAAGGGACATATACTGTTGCAGACTGACCGGGACTGAGAGAAAGTGTGTCTACACCAAGGGGAGGATAATCTTGACTTTGCCTACGAATATTTAGGTAGTTTCGAACTGGCACTACACGCGGTTCACCGAATTCCCTTGAATCGACCATTTGAACTGCAAAAACTGCATAGTTACTGTCAGCTAGAAGTTCAACACTGGAATCTGCAACTACAGTATCAGTCAAATACACAGTCTGGACATCGTACGAAACAGCATCGTCCTCCCACTGAATATCTGCCGAAGCTTCATAAACAGTAGTCGCAGCAACATCACCTGCCATACTATTTTGAACACCCTCGAAGCCTTCTTCTTGTGAAGTGCCCATGGCTAGTTCTTCTGTTGAATCTGAGCTGGGTTGACGGAAAACAGACAAACCATAGAGTGCTGCCCAACCAACCGCGAGTATCGCAACTACACCGAGAACCACAGGCAGTAGACGCTTATTGCTCGCCTGCGGATTCGTAGCGACCTGAGATGTAGTTGTATTTACAGGAGAGGTGTGGCTCTCGAACAAAGCCTGCGGCTGCGATGGCTCTTGTTGCAGTTGAGGCGTTGTGGAATTTAAACCTGGTGTGGTTGGGGCAGGAATGTTCATATTGGTAAAGTACCTGTTACTCAAGACGTATACCTCAGTGTACAAAAAACCGACTCAGTTGGGTAGTAGTAATACGCAAAACCTCACATTCATCTCTTGTTTTAGAACAGTGAAAAACGGTATAGTAACTTCATGCGTCAACTGCCTACGGCGAAATAAAATGACAGAAAACGATAAACAAAACACATCCAAGCAAACCGACCAGCTTGCAACTGATACGTTTAACGAGGATCTACTTGACCTCTTCCCTTCACTAAAAACGGAACAAACTCAACAAGACGTTGAAGCAATGCTGTGGCTAGCTCGCGCTCGTTCGATTCCCGGACGTTTTGATACAGTTTTCTCTTTCTTCTTTAACAGAGGCAACCAGACATCTTCCCAAGCACTGGAAAGACTCAAACACGTTGTCACAGCAAGTGAACAGTTAGGCTCATATGACGCTTTCCTTACACTTTACGAACACTATCCAAACAAACCAGCCTTCTTCTCTCAGCTCCCGATGCTTTTAGATGCGTACGAAACGCTCGGGTCGCTCTCTGAGCTAACAGCACTGCTCTCACATGACTCGTCCCGTCAGCACAACCTTTCAACCCTTGACGTACCCAAATCCGTTACCAAAGACAAAGGACAAGATAGAACACCGATTAGGCCAATCCTTCCCCCTAATCGTTTTGACCAATTTATAGTTCAGATTCAACCTTCATTCTCTTTGGAAAAAATCAGAAACGACCTAAGCAAGAATCGCGAGCACGCTAGCCCTGCGCTTGAGGCAATCCTCAACGACCTAGATTCACTTCTCTTGCTTGCTCATGCAGGAACCGTCGTAGGTTCGTACGAGGCAGTATTCAATCTCTTCTTTAGTTTTCCATTCCAAAACAAGTCAGAGTTCGTGCCAAACTTCACTCTCGTAGTTGATGCTTGCCAACAGTTGGGTTCTTACCATGCGTACATGGACATATACAAAAGCTATCCATTCCCCGACAAGAAAGCCTTTGTAAAAAATCTACCTCTTATTACTGAAGCCTATGAGGCACTGGGATCATACCGAGAGTTACTGGACGTCTTTAAGCGCTTTCCCTATAAATCCGAGAAAGAACTATTCACTGCCTTACGAAGCATTGTTAAGATGTTCCCACAGGAAAAAGAACCCGTCGAGGATGTTGAGAAGCACAATCCATCCTCAGACGCATTGCCACACTATCGTCACGACCTACTTTTCGTGCCAAAACTTTTTGAGATTTTTAAGTCTTTTCCAGAACTTCAGCGTGTACTGCTGATTACTACTCCCAACCCAATTGACCTTAATAAATTGAGAATTATCTGGCAATCAATTGCTGCAGACAGCTTCTCTGACAAAGCAGTTGCACTCACAAGAATACTCGAAAACGTAGCCCAGGCCATAGCCCAACCTGCCTCAAATGAACTTGCGCTGTGGAACCAAGAAATAGACAATCTCATTGATCATGAGCTTTCCATCGTTAATGAGCTCAATAGGTTTTTGAGCGAAATTCAAGAAGAGCATGATCAGCACCATAGTCTAAATATTGATTTTTCTCATTCAAGAGCAGAAATATTTAGCCGTATCACGTGGGCTTTCCGAGAATATCTTGAAAAACCAAACCCGTTGAGCAAAGCACAGGTACTTCGGTTAGCAGAAACTGTGTGGGAGAAATGTCCAAAAGGTGCTGAAAAGGCAGTTGAATTTTGGGCAAACATCACGTTTATCGCTGAACTGGTGGAAAAAGAAAAAGTTGATTTTTCTGAGATCATCGATACCTTGCTCGGAACAATTGATCTGTCAACCTTCCGAAAGCAGGCGTTATTAATGCTTAAGACCAGAAATGAAAGGACCCAGACATTTTCCACAGTAGCGCCTTTGAAACCGGATAGTGACGAAGAAAGTCAAGTTGAGAAGCTGCCAAAAGTCAAGCACTTCAGTTCCAATCATAAGACAGTTGAGATTTTTTCGACCAGTTCAGCAGATGGGACACCACAAAAACGATACTTTATCCGTATTCAACCCCAAACCAATGTTACATTCCTTCCGCTAGGTTCGGGGAGACCACCACAAAGGTATCAGCCAGGCTTAACTGAGGTTACTGAGTACCCATTCCATGGTCTCTGCATAATCGACGAACCAGACAAAATTGCCACTGTTGCACTTAACGAATCATCAACGAGCGTTTATCAAATCCGCCCCAATGAGCAGCGCCCTCATGCTCTCGAATTACAACAATCGCCTCAGCTTGCTAAAGAACATCCTCTACAGCAACTACAACAAGAGATGCTTGCAGAAGTTGTCAGTTGGGCACATACGCAGGAACGAATCGCGACGCCGGATTTTCTCATTTCCCTTTGGCGAGCTATCCCAGAACTAGCAAAAGATACAAACCGAGCTGTGCACATGCACACAATAATCAAACAGCTTGATGCAAACTACACTCTCAAGAGTAGCGAGCATGGATCGATGCTTTGCGAGAGGTGGAAAGACTTGATACAAGGTATCTTCCTTGAGGGTTGGGTGGCTTCCACCCAGGCGCAACAGTTTGTGGAACAACTCTATAAATCTGGACGACTATCAAAAGAAGAGACCCAAACTTTTCTGAACACAACGTTTTTGGCTGATGAATTACAGCACTTGTACAAGAAATGGCTCAACTCATCTTTGATAAGTGAACAAGAATACCAGATGTTGACCGCCCAAGAGCGATACGCTGTCGGCGGCGGTTGTATTTGGACATTGTCTGAAGCTATTGCCACTAACTTCGCTGATATCACACACAAACAAGCATTCCACGAACAACTAACTGAACTCTGTTACCAGGAAAAATCCAAGAACGGTACCATTAGTTTCGAACAATTTAAGCAGCTAGTCAGTGACAAACTGTTCGAAGGAAATAGGTCTCATCCTGTTCTCAATCAGGAATTGGTTTGGGAATACTTGTACTCTGAAGTGACGGGAAATTATGCCGCTGTGCAAGAGGCATTGTTCAATCGAGTTTTAGAAGTGGTAAAAACTGATGCTTTGATAGGGGAAGCTCCATCAGAGAGAAAAAATGCAGCGCGACAAAAGGGCGGAAAATCTATTGATACGCTCCGGTACAGACCACATGCTCAAACGCTCTGCATTAAGTTTAAACAAAGCGAGCTCCTGTCTGAAGACAACCCACTGAAATGGTACTTCAGAGCCCGCAATCAGAGTTTTGACATTGTGCAACAGATTACAGTCCCCCTGCACCCCACCAATGACGCCGGCCTCATTGCTGCCTTAGAAACCTCGACAGAATCAGATGACGACGAGTTTACGTTCAGACAAGAGCAAATTCAAGATTCGATTTACTTACTCGGCCTAACACAACTTATCTTAGGTAGGGAAACGCCTGAGACTTTGGCGTTGGGAAAAACAACAGAACAAGTTCTTGATGAGATGCTGGACCTCATCAAAACCCAAGCATTTCCAGGGCAAGAAACTCCAGCAAGCGATCTAGAAGACAGTGCTCGCAATGTTTTTATTCGACTTATGGATGCATCCAGAGGTCAAAATGCAAAGCAACTCCTTCAAAGTAGCAATACCTACAGTGAAGAACGCTGGCAGCTAGCCTCCACTGGAAAGAAAGGTATCACGGGAGTTTTGGAAACATTTCAAGCAAGCACTCCTGAAGAATTCAGTCGAGCAAAAAAACAACTGGAGCATATGTTCCGAGCACTTATGAGCTCAAACACACCTTTGCATGAGGAGCTCAAACAAGACTTCATGAAGTTGGTTAACCAGTACTTGAACACATCCGCCCAGACTGAACAAATTACTCAACTGTATCTTGCTCGTTTGTTACGAAGCAAAAAAAGAGGTGTCTACGGCAAACACGGTTGGGGCGGCACTTTGCATGTCCATGAACCGTTTATAGATACGCTGACTTCTCAAGACAGAGACGTTCTTGTTATCACAGAGTCATTCATGAACTCCGAAGGCACTGGTGAGTTAGATGGACTTGTCACGAAACGCACCGATAACTCATTATCGAATCCGACAACACCAAACAATGACTCAACTAATCCGACAGAATTTACCCCTACTGGCACACTTTCCACTAAAATTCCACTGCTTGGCCAGCCACACTTCGGTTCGTACGGAGCTCAAGAAATTGAAGTGCTGAAACGCTCCGGGTTACTCACATACGAAAGAGTCGCACTCTTTGGACACTCCATGTCCGGAAACATTTCACTTCA
>CAZBTU010000016.1:0-1364 GCA_964494905.1 uncultured Pseudomonadales bacterium
GGGTTAAGTGTTTTTTGTTGGAAGGTCGTTGCATACATGATGGGCTTGATAGAAGATCCTGGTTGCCGCTGAGATAGAGTGACATTAACTTTGCCATCGTGAGTGGCATCAAAATAATCTCTCGAGCCAATCATGCTGAGAATCTCACCAGTGTTTGGCTTCACGATCAGCGCAGCACCATTACTGACCTTGTGTCGTTCAAGATTGTCAATCTCTGCCGATAGTGACGCTTGCGCAACTGTATGTAAATCCAGATCGAGTGTCGTGTATACACGCAATCCTCCTCGTTCAACTTTCTCTTCACCGTACTCGTCATACAACATATCCCTTACAAAAAACACAAAATGAGGAGCCTGAATATCAGTTCTCGAGAGGGCAAAAGTAAGCACGTCTGTTTCTGCCGAAGCTGCCTGAGCAGGATTGATGTAGCCATCTTCTCTCATTCTTCGAACAACTTCTTTTTGACGATTTTTGGCAGTCTCTGGCTGTGATCCGAACGGGGAGTATCGACTTGGTGCTTGTGGCAAGCCAGCCAACAAGGCTGCCTCGGCTATCGTGAGATCCTTGGCATGTTTATCAAAGTAAGCTTGGGATGCCGCCTCGATGCCAACCGAGGTACCACCATATGAAATGTAGTTGAGATACATTTCCAGGATCTCTTCTTTGCTATACAAGGCCTCTGTCATCACTGAGAGCATTGCCTCTTTAATTTTCCTTTGGAGTGAACGCTCGTTTGTGAGCAGTGCGTTCTTGACAAGCTGTTGGGTGATAGTGGAACCGCCCTCGAGGCGTTTGCCGCTGAGGGTAGCAATTGTTGCTCGAACGATACCAGAAATATCGAAGCCGAAATGTTTGTAGAAGTTTTTATCTTCAATTGCGATGGCTGCTTGCCAAACATGTGGGGGTAAATCTTTTAGGGCGATAGGAGTTCTGTTTTCATCTGCATAAATCTCGTAGAGAAGTTTGCCGTTTCGATCGAAAATTTGTGTGCTGACAGCAAAGTTGTCTGCCGTTGTCAGGCGACGGGGTGATGGCAAATCCTTGAGCAAGTAGAGAGTAGCAACTACCAACGCAACAATAAGCCCAATCAAAAAAACACGCACTACCTTGCTGGTAAAAAACCAAATGATGAAGCGGGCAAGTCGGTCTGGCAAACGAGGGAGCTTGGAGGTCTTTTTTGTCCGTGATGTCAATGATTTCTCTGGTGAGCGACTAGCAGAGGTGGATTTTGACGCACCATTGAGTGCTTGCCGCACATTGCTGAGAGTTGTTTTTTTTTGCATGCAGTTTACAGCTTTTTGAAAAAAGCTACTTGTATAGTGTACCAAAGGTGTCACGCGGATGGGTGAGGGAGGTTATTGAGT
>CAZBTU010000016.1:1464-22803 GCA_964494905.1 uncultured Pseudomonadales bacterium
TACTTGTATAGTGTACCAAAGGTGTCACGCGGATGGGTGAGGGAGGTTATTGAGTGTGTTGCCGAGAAGAAAAGCTATAAAAGTAGGTCAATTGGTGATATAATTTGCATCTATTATCTAGATGTTAATAACATTTTCAGTCAAGTGCTGAAAGAAGGGGATCATGCCATTTCCAATAGATGCCAAACGGCCAACTCCAAGCAACGCTGATCGACCAATGAGCCCAGCAGAGTTAAGTAAAGGTGAGAACATCGGCACGACTATTCCAACTGAAGTTTTTAATGTTTTTAATATGTTGATTAATCAGAACCAAGGCAGTAATGGCCGCGCTCATGTCAAGCAAAATGAGGTGGTTGCTGAGTTAGTAAAGCTTGGATTCAATGAAGCAGAAATATTTGCAAAACGTTGGTTAGATGTCGAGCCTTTATATCGAAAAGCTGGTTGGGATGTTTCCTACGACAAACCAGGTTGGGATGAATCATACGAGCCTTACTTCATTTTTAAACCCAAAAACTAATAGTAATTAATGCTCTTCCGGTAATTGTTGTATTGGCGCTTAATTTTCTGACGGGTGCAAACGTGGTACGATACTGTTGAGTGTCTGTTGTTATTGTGGTAGTTATCATTCAGGCAACTTTTTCTCTTTTATGACTATTGAAGCTGTTCGCGAAGCAAGCTGGTATTCTGAACTTCATCCGAGGCAACAGGCGTTGGTGGAGCTGTCTTTTCAGCTATACGAACGGGAAAAGCAAATTAACAGCAACCTGGTTGACTATGCATTTATAGTTTTTCCGATAGCCAAGGCCTACGAGGGGTTTTTGAAGCAATTTCTTTTTGACCTTAGCTTAATTAACGAAAATACGTTTGAGGGCAAGCGTTTTCGTATTGGTCGAGCTCTGAATCCAGATATCAATCAGAAGCAGCGAGATGAGTTCTGGTTGTACGATGATATCAGTCGATACTGTGGAGAGGCATTGGCTAAAACTCTCTGGCAGGCATGGCTCGAGTGCAGAAATAAAGTGTTCCATTACTACCCATTGTCCGTGACAGCACTGAGCCTAACGCAAGCGTTTGCTTGTGTTGTTGAAGTTTCGCAGGCCATGGAGTCAGCTGTGACTTGTAAGGTAGAAGACAATCATCGCGCACGTCATTGATTTTGAACACGCTTGTGGTTTAAATACTTTTGTTGGACATGAGTCTGTCCGATAGATAAGCGTTTCCCGTCTATTGTTTAGCTTGGGGTTATTGGTTACAATAGCGGCTATTCTCTCAGAGCGGACAAAGGAGATTGTATGGCAGAGAGCCAACCTCAATTTAAGTACAGAAATATCACGATATCTGGTTTGCCCGGCTGTGGCTCAACCACACTGTTGCGACTATTACGTGACCACCAACTGATGCAAGACTCAGGATGGAAAGGTTTTAGTGGTGGCGAGTTTATGCGTGCCTATGCAATCGAAAAAGGCAAATTTGATCCTAGTACTGGACACCATCACTCGGCAGCTGACTACGACGATGACTTTGATCGACAAGTTGATATGGGGATGAGACAGAAACTGGAAGAGGAAGAACACTGGATTCTTGAGTCATGGTTGTCAGGTTTCTTGGGGCAACAGGTGCCAGGAATTTTTAAGATCTTGATGACTTGCAGTGATGACTCGGTCAGAATTGACCGCATAATGAATCGGGACAACGTCTCCGTCGATGAAGCAAAAAACAATATTCACCAGCGGTATCAATCAAATTTCACTAAGTGGCAACGTATGTATTCAGACAAGTGGCAGCAATGGGTAGTTGAACCTGGGACGGTTCCAGCTCATGATCCGATTGCTTTTTGGCGGCCAGAACTATACGATATTGTTATTGATACGTATAAGATAAACCAACAAGAAACACTAACCACAGTTTTGAATGCAATTACCAAGCAAAACACCCGCCCGCTTTCTGAGTGACCATGTAGCGTTTTTCCCAGTGCTCTTTGTTGTTCTAGTGAGTTGGTACGCATACCGAGTACTTTTTTCCTTTCCTGTGTGGTTTGACGAAACCGTCGGGAAGGCTGTGTTTTTTGGTTTTCCAGTCTGGCTCTACGTTACGACCACGGCTTCCCGAGCGATTCCCGATACATTTGCACCAGCCAAGCTAAAACCTGGTTTGCTGCTTGGTATTGCGGTGGGAGGTATCTTTGGGTTCGTGATGTCACTGCTTTCGCTGGCACAACGGGGTGGAGTGGTCCAAGCGGTTTGGCTATTTGAGTCACCTCTGTTTTGGCGTGAGTTCTTATTAGCATTGTTAACTGCGTTCTGGGAGACATTATTATTTTTTAGTTTTGCAATGACAGTCATACTCGAAAAATTCCGCTCTTGGTCTATGGTTCAGCAAGTGCTTCTCACAGCTGTCATATTTTTAATATTTCATGTACCAAACACGGTGCTTCGTTTTGATGCAGCCGGAGTTGGTGGTCAGGTTTTTATTCTATTCCTGTTCGCGGTAGGACAAGCGTTTCTCTTTGCGTCGAGAAGAAATGCGTATGCTTTGGTTTTGTCACATGCTATTTGGGGTATGGTGTTATTGGTCCATGCCTGGTAGACTGCGTCTTCGCTTTGTCGAGTTGGGCATTAGTTCTATATAGATAATATGAGACTACGATTCTTTCGGCTTGGGATATCTGTGTTCGCGCTTACGTTCGGATTGAGTGTTGTAGGGGTTTCTTTGTTGACAGCAGGAACTGTTGCTTCTAGCGAGGGAGAACGTATGAGTGAGCGCACACTCTACGTTAATGATGAGGTTTTACCAGACCACGTGTTGTACCCATTGCTAATGGCTTCAGACAGACTGATGCTTGAATTTGCTGACGATCATGAACAACTCTATGTGAAAATAGAGTACTCAGAACGTCGGTTGCAGTACGCTCATCAGTTACTGGAGAAAGGTGACAAGGAAACAGCACTTTCGACACTCACCAAGTCCCAGAAGTACTTGCTCGAAGTTGGCCAAGCAGTCAAAGAGGATAATCTTCAAGGCGGAATTCGCACTCGGGTACTGGATGAACTTACATACTTAGACGAACAGATTGAGATATTGTCACCTCAATTTACAGATGAACAAATTGCAGTCTTAGATTTGTTGCGGTCTGAGAGCAAATTTCTGAGAGATCGATTACATACACAAGCTGAATGATCATGTTTGCATTGGTTTGCGATGATTGACAGCTTTCCGTTCACTGTGAGATCCTAGATTTCCTTTAAAAGATAAACCACAATATATTGTGTATTATTTGTGCTCTATACACAACCCGTGGTTTTTCGAGAGAAACTATGAAGTGCCCCTATTGTAGTAAAGCAGAGAGTAACGTGGTTGATTCTCGTGAGTGTGATGAGCAAACATCAATTCGGCGGAGAAGAACATGCGGAAGTTGTGGTAAGCGTTTCACAACCTATGAACGGGTTGAAGGTATTGATCTAAAAGTAATCAAAAAAGATGGCGCTCGGCAAGATTTCAGCCGAGACAAACTCCGTAGAGGCATTGTCAAAGCGACATGGAAAAGACCGGTATCAATGGCTGATATAGAGGAGCTCATTGATGAGATTGAGCGAAAACTTCGCCTTAAACAGTCAAAAGAAGTCAAAAGTTGGGAAGTGGGAAACTTAGTAATCAATCGACTGAAGAAAATAGACAAACTTTCGTATTTATTGTTTGCAAGCGTGTATCGAGACTTTGCCTCTATTGAGGATTTTCAGTCTGAGATCGATCGCTTGATTAAAGAAGAGTAAAGGAGTCTTATGGCACCATCTGCAACTTTGCCGAAAAAACGCATGCGTTTTATCGAACGCCCTCTCGATAAGGGAATGGGTATGGCTGTGGCGCGCCGCACGTACTTACGTCGGGTCGTGGACGGGGAAACTAAACGCGAGCGTTGGGAGACTTGGGCAGAAGTGGCAGATCGGGTGGCAGTGGGCAATACAAGTTTGGCACCAAAATCTGAGCGCAAGCATAAAAAGGAAGAGTATGAGCTTCTGAAAAAGCATATCAGCAATGGTTCCATACTAATGTCTGGGCGACACTTGCAGCACGGTGATGAAACCCAGTCGACCCGGAACATGGAGGTCTTTACCAATTGTTCAACAGCATCATCATCTTATATTTTGTTTTATTTACTGATGAATGGTTCCGGAGTTGGTCGGCCGTACGACGATGATATGTGTGTTGTAGATTGGGATTTTATGCCCAATGTTCGGTTGGTCATTTCAGACGATCATCCAGATTTTGTTTGGGGTTTTGACGAGAGCGTACGCGATGCAAAACATAAATACGGTGAAGGTAGGGGCATTCATTGGTTTGAAGTTCCAGACAGCCGAGAAGGTTGGGCCCAGGCTGTAGAAATGGTTGAAGTCATGGCGTTTGAGAAGAAATACAAGGATGATCTGTTGATTCTTGATTTCTCTAAAGTCAGACCCAAGGGTAGTGCAATCAAGGGCATGCAGAATAGGCCATCGTCAGGTCCTAAACCACTGATGAATGCAATCGAAAAATTAGCTACCATCAAGGGTGCCGAGATGTCACCTTGGAAGCAGGCACTGTTTGCTGATCACTACTTGGCAGAATGTGTCCTGGTGGGAGGAGCCCGAAGGAGTGCTCGAATTGCAACTAAATTTTGGACTGATCCGGAGATCTTTGAGTTTATCGCTATCAAACGTGGCGGCTTCTTGTGGAGTGCGAACAACTCGATAGCTGTTGACGATAAATTTTGGAAGCAGCGCACCAATCATGCCAAAAAAGTTTTACAAGCAATCTTAAAAGCTTCCTATGAAGATGGAACTGGAGAGCCGGGCTTCATTAATCAACACCGATTGGTTCAGAATGACGAGGGGTATGATGGCTATCAAGATGGTCACTACGCAGAAAGCTCGAAGTACAAGCCAATGGATAGAACAGTGAAGATGTTGGCTCGGGTTGCTCGTAATGCTGGCGCAAAAGTCTATTCACAGATCCCCAATCCCTGCGGTGAGATCTCACTGAATATGCTTGGTGGCTACTGTGTGATTGCAGACGTAGTGCCTTATTATTGCCCTAGCGTAGATGACGCAGAGGAGGCATACCGGGCAGTGACACGAGCGCTGATTCGAGTCAATACTATGGACTCGCTGTACAACCGCGAAGTTAAGCGGACGAATCGCATCGGTGTCGGCATGACAGGGATTCACGAGTTTGCTTGGAACATGTTTGGTTACTCATTTTATGACCTTATAGATGAAGAAAAGTCAAAAGATTTCTGGAACACCTTAGCACGCTTTAAGCGAGCAGTCGTCGACGAGGCAGAAAAGTACTCGAAAAAACTTGGGGTGGTTGTTCCACATACAAACACAACCATTAAGCCATCAGGGACTATTTCCAAGTTGTTTGCATTGACTGAAGGAGCTCACTTGCCCAGTATGCGCGAGTACATACGATGGGTGCAGTATCGCGGTGATGATCCTCAGGTTGCGAAGTATCAGAAAAAAGGCTATCCGTATAAGGAATTGAAGAGCTACCAAGGAACTACTGCAATTGGTTTCCCTACTCAGCCACTTATTTGCCGAATCGGCATGAACGGTCAACTGGTGACTGCTGGTGAAGCAACTCCCGAGGAGCAGTATAAATGGTTGATGTTGCTGGAAAAGTATTGGATCGTTGGGGTGGATGAAAATGGTGAGTCACTCGAAGACACTGGTAACCAGGTTTCATACACGCTCAAGTACGATCCTAAGAAAGTTACCTATAAAGAGTATGTAGAGATGGTTTCTAAGTACCAAGGACTAATCAAGTGTTGCAGTGTTATGCCACAACAAGATAGTACTGCCTATGAGTATCAACCCGAACAGCCAGTCACAATCTCTGAGTTTATGCGCGTATTGGACGAGATCCAAAAGGATGAGTCACTTCTGGAAGACATCGACTATGAACATCTTAAGTGCGAGAGTGGCGCCTGTCCAATATAGTGGAAGACGAGTAAAGCTCAGGTACATCTAATACTTGTTCTTATAAGCATCCTCGATACAATGTGGAAAGGACTATGACTAAGCCCTCAGAGCAGCAGCAGCACACGAGCACGCAGTTTGCCGGAAAAATGCAGCGGTTGCATGAGCTTGGCCTTTTCACTCACGAACAATTGACGGAGGTTGAACTCAAGAGGATTGCAGATGATGTCGATTCAGAGCATGATGTGTGGTGGAATCCAAAGACTGCAGCAGAAGATGGGATGATCGATCGACACGGACGATGGGTATTTGGAGACAGCCAAGAGCTGAGAGAAGGTGGAGTTGGCGGGACATTCTTTTTTATGCAGTTTTTCTTGGCAAAACTGGGAGTGACGTTAGATCCTGTACAGTATCTCGAAAATCAAAAAGTTCATTCAGTTATTGTGAATGGCAAGGAGTACCCACTCTACAGCCAAGCTGAAGATGCTGATAGGCGATATGCGCTGGCCACAGTGGGCATCATGAAGATACTCAATGACTTGCTAGAATCAGCCGAGCTAGCCGAACGAGTGTACAAGATTGGAGAGTTCTACGACCAAGACTTTGTGTTTCTGTCTCAACAACTTTTTCAGTATCTAAGGGCAAACGAGATAACGCTCTGGTCACGAAAACCGGAGTCATTTTCTGAGATTGTGACACAGCTGCACTTAGAGCAAGATTTGGCAGCGTTGCAGCCAGTCAACAAAAACCCTAATAATGGTCATGCTTCACCAGACACTTTCCCGACTAGAGATGGCTTTACAAAGAAATTCAGGTTGAAACAGCGAAATAAAATGGGGCAACCAGTCCGATCGACTTGACAGAGTTGTTGAGAATGCCTACACTGGATTAATCGTAAAACAAACAGTAGCAGCTATATAATTTTCATATGCATAACTCTGCCCGGATCTATAATTTGTTGCAACAATTAGTTGAAGCTTTGGCTGATGAAGTCACACAAGAGGCCAGGGCTAGGTTGGAAAACGTTGGTGGCTCTTCGGCAACAACAAGAATGAGCACGCCAAGTGTGAGTACCCTACCACCATTTGAAGAGGAGCTGGCACCACGTCCAGTTATGCCACAAAACACAGGTAAATCACCACAGTTTGAGACACCAGATTTTGACAAGCTACTAGCAGATTTGGAAGCACTTCGAAAAGATACCGCTGTTGGATCTTCGGCACCAGTTATGACTGGTGGTGAAATAAGATCGAATACACCTGTGAATAATCATGCTTCTTCAGATGCCCCTATGGGCAAGAGGCCATTCTCAACCATGGCTGATGCGTCGCAGCTGCTTAAGAAAGTAACTGGCCACAAGTAATCACCGAGCGTCAATATAAGGCGAAGTATCCAGTGCCACAGCTGGTGGGTTTGATTCTAGTTTCATTCGAGGTTCTCTGTCTGGGTTTTGTGTATAGCTGGCTTTATGAGCTTGAATTCTTAGGCTAGCCACGACTCCGATCATTGCAGCGTTATCAGCACAAAGTTTTTTTGAGTATGGGACACGCAGGGAACTTCCTGGTAGAACTTCAGAGATAGTTCTTTTCAGAGTCGCTCGCAAAGTACTGTTCGCTGCCACGCCCCCACCAAGCCAGACTTCCTTGGGTGAATACAGATTTAGTACAGGACTCAGTTTGTACTGAATGTGGCGAAAAACTCCACGTTGTGTAGACGCACACAAATCGTACACCACCTGCTGCGGTAGTGGCTGTTGTTTTGCTTGCAAATTTGTAATCAGCTTCCGGGCGTGAGTCTTAAGTCCCGAGAAACTGAGGTTTGGTCGCTTGTCAGTAGTCATCGGAAGTGGAAATGGGTAGGACAGAGGGTTACCCAGTTTGGCAAATTGTTCAATTACTGGTCCTGCCGGATATCCCAAATTAAGCATACGACCGATTTTATCTAAACACTCTCCAGCCGCATCATCGAGTGTACTCCCAATAATTTGGTAAGAGCCAATCTCATGTACGAGCACGAACAGTGTGTGTCCTCCAGAAATGACGACTCCAAGCACAGGCAGTGGAGGCGCAACGCTATGGGGTACAGAATTTTTTCGCCACGGCTCTGCTAGCACAGAAAGTATGTGACCTTCTATGTGATTTACGGCTATCAGTGGTTTGCGGTGGGTTAAGGCAAACGCACTCGCGTAAGTAATCCCTACCTCTAGGGCAGGCGCGAGTCCAGGCCCTTTTGTGACGGCAATAGCTGTCAATTGATCGGCAGTGACACCCGCACGTTTGAGAGCAAGTTGTACGGCAGGTTGTATGTGTTCGCTATGAGCTTGTTTTGCGACCGTGGGAAAAACACCACCATATGGTTTGTGAAGTTCGGTTTGGGAAGCAATGATGTTGGAGCGAATCTGTACGCCTTGCACAACAGCAGCCGCTGTATCATCACAGGAGGTGTCAATTGCAAGGACCAGGGGAAGATTACTCATAAGGTTGTGGGCTGGCAAATCAGAAGGGAACGCTTGTTATTGTCCTGTTCGCTATCTTCGATAGTAACCGAGATTAGTGGTGTGCTAAAACGAGTGGCGAGTGAATTAAGATAGGACTCGTGAGGATTAGACCATTCGATAAGTATGAGGTTGTTTGGTTGGAATAAATCAGCTAAATGGAGTCTTTCAAGCTGTTCTGTTGAGTCAACTTTCCATAGATCCAAGTGATACAAGACACCGGTAACACCATGACGAGTGTAGGGATACTCTTCAATGTACGTGTAGGTTGGAGATGTTAGGGGTTGCTGAAGCCCAAGAAACTCACCAGCCCCTTGAGCAAAAACAGTTTTGCCGGTGCCGAGTTGACCATCGAGAGTGATAAGCAGTCCTTGATTGCGGAGTTGGTTCCAATGTTTGAGAAGAAGTTTTCCAGCGATCTGTTTTGTTTCTTCAGGGCTATGTGTTGTGAGTTGTTCTACTGCGTCATCAGAGGCAAGTTTGAGTTTTCCTTGTCTAACGGTAAGTGGTGTACTGAGTGTGGTATCAATTACTGTTGATGGTGGATTGGCTGGTAATTTGCCAGCATCCAGGATGAGGTCAATTTGAGATTTTTGCTTGGCCGAGAGCTGTTGTAACAGCGCATCGATCTGGTAGGGGCGAGCTTTCCCAGACGCGTTGGCAGAGGTTGCGGTTAATGGTTTGCCAAAGTGGCTAACCAACTCTAGTATCAGGGGGTAAGCCGGAATGCGAACCCCAAGCGTATTGAACTCAGAAACAACTCCTGGAGCAACCGCGCCGGCACGTGCTTTGGAGATAACGGTTAGTGGACCCGGGAGAAATTGCTGGTAGAGAGTTCGTGCTTGCTCGTTGAGCTCAACGTACTGCTCAGCCATTGATTGGCTACTCACTGCGATAGAAAGAGGTTTGCCTTCTCGACGAGATTTATACCGTAATAGGCGGTCAACTGCCTTAGGATTAGTTGCGTCTACGCCGGCACCATAAGTAGTCTCAGTGGGAAAGATAACTAATCCGCCTTGTTTAAGAATGTCACACGTTTGCGCAAGCACTGTCCCAGGTTTGGTTGTGTTCAGGTCAATTCGAAGCATAACAGGATATATTATACCGTCTCTCCTCAAGTTTCGTTGACTAATAAGTCAATTCCAATCTGGTTGTCAGTCAGCTATCTTACTGGCGATTGGTGTTATAATGAGGTCATGCCAACATCCAAAACACGCAGATCTGATCGGACGGACGTTGTTACACTTGATTCTTCTCCAAAGTTCAGACTTTTTCTAAAAACAAGAGAGATCCAACAGGTCAATTCTTTGTTGCAACACGTCCTTATGATGCCTGGTGGAGATCGTGCGCAATGGATAGACGAGTATGGTGATTTAGTTCATCAAGCTTTCGATGCGCTTGTAGATGACTCAAATGCAGTATTAGATGACTTACCATTTGATGACGAGGTGTTAGAACTTTCTCATACCTTGGTTGTGTCACTGCGTGACGCATTGGCTATGATGGAAGGTATTTTGCATGATCGGCAGCAGCTGGTTAGCTGAGTGCCCACCATGATGTACCGTCGCTTAAGGCCCCATGATTGAGTTGTTTATTACAGTTATATACCAACCTTTCCTCAATGTGCTCGTTCTGTTCTATTGGATTTTGGGATTTTTTACTGATGGTAAGCCTGACATGGGGATAGCAGTTATACTGCTGACCATTTTTATCCGCTTGATATTACTACCACTTTCGATCGCAGGAGATCGGTCTGAAAAAGAGAGACGGGAAATTACAGCACGGGTTGCAGAAATAGAAAAGGTTTTTGAGAGTGACCCCATTCGTAGAGATGCTGAGAAAAGGAATGTACTCCAAACCAACAGGCGAGTCTTGTTTGCCGAACTTTTTAATCTAGCAATTCAAGTTTCCATTGCCCTGATGCTTTGGAAAATTTTTGCGAGTGGACTTGGTGGCGATGACATACATTTGATTTACTCATTCATGCCAAAAGTTGAACTACCATTTAACTTAACTTTCTTAGGCTCGTATGATCTTACCCACACTAGTTTTACGCTCAATGCGATTCAGTCACTACTTATTTTTGCACTTGAGACGGTTTCTCTTTACACGTCACCGTACCCGGTGAGTAGACATGAAGTTGTGCGGCTTCAGTTGGTTCTGCCAGTAGTTTCTTTTCTGATCTTCATGAACCTGCCTGCAGGGAAGAAGCTCTTTGTCATTACATCACTGATCTTTAGTATTATCCTGACCGTGATTAAAGCGGTTCTGCGGTACATGCACTCTTTCAATGAAAAACAGTCTGCACAGGCTGGTGAGGTAACTGACACAGCTGTGATGGCAGAGACAAAGTAGCAGCGAGTAGAGTACAATACAAGTTATGGAGTTTGATAGATTAGTCGTTTCGTTTCTAGTTGATGAAGTCGTTGGTGGCTTCTTTATTTCTGTTCCCCCTGGTCATGTTGCGTGTGTGTATGATCGTGGACGGGGTGTTTTGCCTCGGGTATGGGGTCCAGGTTTGCACTTCAAGATTCCTTTTTGGCAGGTTGCAAAATTATTTAATGCTCAGATGGTGGAGTACTCTATTCGAGAAGGCTTTGATTTCTCTAAAAACAAAGAAGCACTCGGGGATGAACCAATTCACACCGCTACTCGGGAAAGCAAAGACATTATTATCGAGGGTTCGGTACTTTTCCGAATTGATCGTCATAATGCACCAGAGCTCTGGGAAAACTTGGGAGAAAATGTGGTGTCTAAAGTGGTCCGGCCATTTTCACGCAGCAAGATCGCAAGTGTGTTTTCTGATTTGACGCTCGAAGAAATCAAGAGGAGTCGACCTCAAGTTGAACAGCGAGTTAAGGATGAACTCAACCTCTATTTTAAAGACAAAGGTTTGAACTGCGAGGGTTTTTTACTCTCTAAAATCAAAACAGCGAGTGGCCGAGAAGAGGTGGTAGTGCATGAGGCTCGCCCTGAGCCACAGTACCCACAGTACATGCCTTACTACCCGATGCCACACCAGGTGCCTCGAGAGGTAAAGCCAACTCGATCAGAAGAAGCTGAGTAAACTACCACATAGTGGATATTTGTACTTATATAAAAGAAAAAATTTGATATGACAGAAACAATGGGCCCAACCTCTCAAGATGATGCTACTGTGGTTGCTGAGCCAGTTGCAGGGACACCAGTTGAGACTGACTTTGATACTCTAGAAATTGGGTTGGTTGACAATACAGAAGTGCCACATCAGGACGTTCCTGCGCAAGTTGCAGAAAAAGTGAATGAGTATCTGAATGGTACAGAAACATACAGCAGAAGCGCAGATGGCTCAACCTACTTGATCAAGTGGGGAGCTGGTAAACAGGGTGCAGCAGTGCCTGACAGACCTGGAGTTTTTACAATTGATCGAATTTCTGGTCATCTATTGGCGCGGGTACTTGAAAACGGTGTGGAACTATATGAAACCCAACCGCAAACTGATTCCAAACTTGCCAGTGCTATCACTAGATAAGTTGTTTTTGACTTCTTGGTGTAACTTCCACCCTTGACACTTTTTTAGCAGTCTCGTATATTACCTGTTAGCAGTCAATTGGCTATACTGCCAGTTTCAAGTGAATAGGCTGCCTGCTTTCATTAGCCGAATCCTTGTGGTAGTATGCGCCTTCTGCATTCAGTACAAAGTATTAGGAGTGAATTATGACCGATATGTCTGTCTCCATTTCAAAGGTATCACCACTTCCTGGCTATGTTCTAGTCGAGCCAGCCAAAGCACAGAAGCAAACTGCTTCTGGTATTTACCTGCCAGATTCAAACGAAGAGAAACCACAATATGGAACGGTTTTGACTGTTGGTGCTGCAACACACGTTGACGGAGTAAAAGTCGAGAGTCCAGTCAAAAAAGGTGACAAAGTGATCTATAAAAAATGGGGTGGCAACGACTTCAAAGTCGATGACACAGAGTATCAATTCCTCAAGTTCGAGGACTTACTTGCCGTTATTAAGTAACTATAATCGTATCTCTTGAGATAAGAAAGGAATTTCATGCCAGCGAAACAACTTTTATTCGGTGATGATGCACGTCAAAAAATGTTGACCGGTATCAACAAGCTTGCTGCAGCCGTCACCACTACACTAGGCCCCAAGGGTCGCAACGTTGCCCTTGATAAGTCATGGGGAGCGCCCTCAGTTATCCATGATGGCGTTAGTGTCGCCAAGGAAATTAGTTTAGAAGACAAGTTTGAGAACATGGGGGCTCAGCTCGTCAAAGAAGCTGCTTCCAAAACCAACGACATGACCGGTGATGGTACCACCACTGCCACTTTGCTTGCACAACAAATCAGTGCTAAGGGTATGAAGTACGTGACCGCTGGTACTAACCCAATGCTGATGAAGCGAGGTATTGATAAGGCTGTCGAGGCAGTAGTTGCTGAGATCCGTCGTTTAGCCAAACCTGTGAAAAAGGATGATTGGGAAAAAGTTGCTGCTATCTCAGCACAAAACGAACTGATCGGCAAAAAAATTTCCGAAGCACTTAACTTGGTCGGTGAAAATGGGGTGATCGAAGTAGAAGAAGGCAAAACCATGGATATCACCATTGATCATAAAGAAGGTATGGTGTTCGACAAAGGGTATGCTTCTCCTTACTTTGTCACCGATAGTGACAACATGGAAGCTGTCATCGAGAGTCCATATATTCTCGTCACAGACTTTAAGATTTCCAGTATTCAAGATCTCTTGCCAATGCTGGAGAAATTCATGCAGTTGAGCAAAAACTTGGTACTGATTGCTGACGATGTTGATGGTGAGGCACTCACGACACTGGTTGTTAACAAACTGCGAGGCTCATTCAACGTCTTAGCTGTCAAAGCTCCGGGCTTTGGTGATCGTCGCAAAGCCATGTTGCAAGACATTGCAGTATTGACTGGTGCCAACTACATCTCTTCCGAGACTGGTAGAGTCCTGAAGGACGTTGTTGTAGAGGACTTAGGCCGAGCAGATTCAGTTCGAGCTTCTAAAGACCTCACTACCATTGTTGGCGGCAAAGGTCCAAAGGCAGACATCGATGCACGCGTTGCTCAAATTGATGCCGAAATCGCCAAATCAACTTCAGACTTTGACATCGAGAAGTTGCAAGAGCGTCGAGCTAAACTTACTGGCGGTGTTGCAGTCATCCAAGTTGGTGCGTCCACTGAAGTTGAGATGAAGAATCTCCAGGAACGTGTCAAAGATGCGAAAGAAGCAACCAAGGCAGCCATTGAAGAAGGCATCATCCCTGGTGGTGGTGTTACGCTTATTCAAGCTGGCAAGGTCCTCAGTAAGCTGAAAGCCGATTCTCACGATGAGCAAACTGGCATCGACCTAATTGCAGCGGTAGTAGAAGAACCACTGCGAATGCTGGCAACAAATTCTGGAGAAGATGCTGGCTGGGTAGCACGAACCGTAGCAGCCAAGAACGACGCGACCTTTGGTTTCAATGCACTGACGAATGAGTTTGGTGATATGGTTAAAGCTGGTGTCATAGAACCTGCTAAGGTTGCTATTGTGTCACTGCAAAACGCCGCATCAGTTGCTTCGATGATTCTGACCACTGAGTGCCTCGTTACTGACGTACCAGAGCCACCTAAGGCTGCTGGCGGTCATGGCGGAGCGCCAGACATGGGAATGATGTAGTTGAAGAATGAGCATGATTTTGTAAGAGCGCAAAGAAGAGAATAAGCAAGATCCGGCTATGGAACAATCTTGAGAGAGATTGCCCTGGCCGGATCTTTGGTATGGCGAGATGCTTGTGGGTTTGGTGTGACTTTGTGACGGCAGCAATGTGGTCTTGATTACAGAGCTTTAACTACAACGAGCTTGGCTAATGTTATGATAGTAACTATGAGTGAGAGACCGCGCCGAAATGATAACTTACAGCAAGTTACTACTAGCGATTTGTTGCAAGAGCTGTCGAACAGGGCCCGTAGTGGCAGTCTCACTCGTGAACAACTTGATCATCTCAAGCGGTTTGCTGAGGTTGAGCTCAGAATGATAGAAAATAAAAAAACGGCTGTCGATCAAACAGGAGGACAGACTTCAGTAGTGAGTGCACCTAATAAACAACCACAAGTCGAGCAAATGGTTGACCGCGAGGCCTTGTTGCTCAAAGAGATAGTGGGCTCGATTACGCGTTGGACTGCTCATGGCAAGATGCCCGCGGGCACCAGACTTAATGGCATGCCAATTGTTTACGCTGCTGCCGATGTGAGTCATGGTGCGAATCCTGAGCTCATAAAGCAGATGCGAGATGGGTTGATTAATCGCTTGATAGTTTGTATTCCCGACGACTATCAATTTGCCGAGTACCTGAACGCTCACTATTTCTCAATCGAGGCATCGCCTGTGAATCCTGGGCTTTTTATCGGTGAGTACAGTTTTTTTCAAGAGCCGGGTGATCCTGACATGATAGATCAAAGAGGTTTGCGAAATCATTATGCTCCATGTACTGTGAGGTTTGAGTTGCCAAAGGATCAAGCAAAAAAGTTATGGGAAGAGTTGGGTCGCAATCCTGATTTTATTAACCTGTTGTATATGCAGGCTTTTGACGGCATAGAGGACCCTGATAAGGGGGCATTTGGTTACCGGCGAGTTAAGAGTCAGACGTTGTATATGGCGCAAGGGAGAGATGTTGCCCAGATCCCTTTTCCTGGACGACTGCCTCGTGAAAAAATTCCTCAAATAATTGGATCATTGCATGAGGTGCAATATAAGCGCGGTCCCTATGGGATTGGCACACCCAAGTCAACAACAGCTTCACAACCATAACTTTTCCTGAACGTGCAATTTCTACTGTCTTTTTGTTTTCGTATGTATACAATACGCATGTGTTGAAAGAGCAAGTATATCCACTCCCGAGCGCGTTACAGACAGAGCGATCCTTTCGCCCTCGGTCCCTTGCCGAAGTCTATGACAGCTATCACATTCCGGATCAACTTGCAGAGCACATGATCAATGTTGCTCGAGTTATTCTCTGGTTTAGGGAAAACTTGAAGTGCTCACTTGGCATACACTGGAACTATCTCGTTCAAGCAGCGCTCAAGCATGATATGGGTAATATAGTGAGGATGGAAAATTTCTTTGGCCCAATGTCTCAGGAAGAAGAGAAATGGCGAGCTGTCCAATCTGTTTTTCGCGAGCGATATAGCTCAGACGCGGAATCTGCGACGCTCACAATTCTTAAGGAAATGCAGGTTGCACCGGCAGTGATTTATTTTGTTGAAGGCATGGGGCATACGACCATCGCGGAGCAGGGATACCCGGAGAATGCAATTGAGATTTTGTTTCTAGATATGGCTGACTTGGCAGTAAGTCCCACTCGCATTTGTACCCAACCAGAGAGAATAAATGAAATGCGGAAGCGGTATGGGTTGAAGGAATGGAATGTGGCAATTGCCCGTCGCTACTTAGCGTACAAGTATCTTCGTCACTTGTTGACAGTTTCTCCGGGATCAATTAGAGAACTTAATCAAGAGCGAGTTGACTGGCAAAAGTGGCTTGACAGCCGACTGTTAGTGAGTTTGTAGCGTGACCACGGAATAGTTCATCGGTTTGCCGGGCCCATCAGCTCGATATGAGTAAAAACTGTCCGTTCCACAGCTAGTGCATTGATCAGTCATGGTGATTGTTGGCGAATTAAGATTTCTAGAATGAAAAAACTTTTCCAGTTGCTGGCGATTTTCTCGCACAAGGTTGTAATGAGTATCGGATGATTTTTCAATTTGGTAGCAAGGTTGACAAATAGCAGGGCCGAACCAAAATCTCGATATATTTTCAACCTCTGTTTCGCGAGCGATTATCTCAAGTGCTGCACCCACTATTTTGTGCTCAGTTGATTTTCTTCCAGCATGCAGGGCGCCGAAGTAACCATCAGGATGCCAAAAAACTATTGGTAGACAGTCAGCGTGACGAATAACAAGGCAGTGGCTAGGGTAATTACTAATGAGACCATCTACTGCTCTGTGTGTTTGGGTATTGGGCTCTGTAATTAGTCCGATTGAGTTGCTATGGATCTGTTCAGCAAATATTGGTTGTTTAAACTTGAAGGGTTCTTGAGCAAGGGTTGTATCTAGTGATTCATTTCGGCCAACAGTTGCGATGTGCACACGGAAGAGTGGTTCTTCAAAGGTTTGACTCAGCATAGTGGAGCTAGTATAGCTATATTTAAGCAGAAAAAAACGCTCTCGGGTTGAGAGCGTTTCTAGGTTTACAAGGTGCGTTACGGTCAGTCGCTTTTTTTCCCACTCAGGCCCAGCAGACGCAGGAAAATGTTGGCGAAGTCGAGGTAGATAGCCAGCGCACAGTCAATGGCGCTGTTCATGGTTTTGGGGACGCGCTGGGCGCGGTTGAAGTCGTAGACAGTGATGAAGGAGAACACTGTCAGACCAACCCAGTCCCAAAAAGCCATGGTGCCAGACACGGGCAGACCGGAAGCGGCCGCGAACGCTAGCGCAATGTGGCCAAAGATCAAAATGAGCAAGGCCACGATGATGTAGCGTGACCAATGCTCTAAGCTCTCTGGAATGATCGTTCCGACTACCCCGAGGGCAGCGACGACGAAAGCTGTTCCGAAGAAGATTGTCACGATGCTGGCCGTTGTGTACTCGGCGATCACGGGGCCGGTGAGCGCCCCAATCGACCCGGTTACCAATGTGTACCCGAGCAGCGAGAGAAAGAAACTATCATTGCCGACAGCGATGCTGACGCCAGCCAGACTAATGAGAAATAGCCCCATAACGCCCCAGAAATTGGGGTTCAAGTGCTGGCTGTTCCAGGCTACCCAGGCGGAAAAACCGATGCCTACCGATGTCCAAATCCCTAACCAGAGGTTGAATGTCCGCCGACCCATCGTGTCATAGCCAACGGCATCCCAGACTGTCATTTCCTTAAACATAGTTTCACTTATCCTTAAAATTTTTTGGATTGAGTGCTATCCAAGTGGACAGCTCGATACCGATTCGTGATCAAAAATTTTGATTCCGACTCGGCAGTGAGCTATCCACTCAAGAAAATTTGGGTATTCGCGCGCTATATATGACTGACAATTTAATGCACCTGTTAAAGAACAGTGCCTGGCACCCACAAAACACCAGCATTTGGTGTTGGTACAACAGCACTAACTTGGGTGAAATATACCAAAAAAGTGTAAAAATACAAGAAGAGCCAACTCTTTTGAGTGGGAGAACACTGACAGCTTAGTGGACTTTATCTTTCATGTTTAGAAGTCCGAGCAAGATTTCTCGGTGTTTGTTCAGTGCTGCGACTAACAACCCATCTGCTTGCTTACTGTTGCTGTGCTGCGCGAAGTCCAATACAGCTTTGATGTTTTCCCAGACAATGTGCAAGTTACCAGGGTTGGGGTTATCGGTGGCGTTGTGTGCTTTCGGATCAATCATGGGCTCTTTGGAAAACTCGAGCATATCTTTGATTAGTGAGTGGCCAAGCACTTGATCAATGTGTTGTCTGACCCTGGCAAGGTTTTGTCTGAGTAATCGTGCGTCATATGAATTGTGACGATAGCAGTCCTCAATGCTTGCAATTTGCTGAGAGAGTGCATTAACTCCGGGTAGATAGTTTCTTTGTTTACTTTGCCAGTTGTCGATGCGTTTTTCATGTGGCTTGCCTTTATATTCAATAACTCTGGGTAAACCGGACACAGCATCCATTTCATGTGCGTATTCAGCGCCATATGAAGCCGGATTACCGGAACAGTGGAACAGGCTGCTGGTGGGCGTATATACAAGCAGACCGTATGTATCGAGTTGCTGAAGCTTCTGAGCGACTCCGTCTGTATTTTTTAATATGGCTACTTCTGGGACAGCAACTTGAACAAGCCGTTCAATGAAATTGGACTGCATATGAATATCAATCCGGGCTTGATCAAATCGAGCATGAATCACATCAGCCAGAATTTTGGTGTTGAGCAGGCGATCACCTTGTCGAAGTCGGTCGGCTAGGCTTTGCAAATCTGTGCGAGTGGTAGCATCAACAGCTGGGTCTTGAAGCGCTGAGTCGATAAATTGAGGTAGGTTGGCAATCAGCTGTTCACCAATCTGCTGGTAAGTTTTTACAATTTGATCCTGGTTTCTCGATGTACCAAAATCAAGTGCGTCACGTCTGAGCTGAGAGTTATGCAGGCCAGTTGCAGGACCAAAGATCTTAGCAAGAAATCCCTTTTTGCCCTGTGCAGACTCCAGAATCCAATCAAGAGCCTGTACATAGTTATCAGTATTTTCCCCAAACCGTTGTTCGCGGTGGGCGGCATCTAAGTCTCGGGGATCGATGGGAGGCTGATTGAGCTCATTTGGGCTAGAAACACCCAATGATGCTAAGGAGCGTAGTGATTGTTTGGGGTCGAATTCTCTTTGGGTCATATTCGGAAATTATAAGCTGAGTTTTATGTGGGCACAAGGGGAAATATAGGATGGGTGGCTACTAGTTTAAACCACTTTTTCGAAAAGCAATTTGTTGTATAACACGAGGAGTTAGGCTTCTAATATGAATTGAAGTTAGATCTGTAAGTGGTGTTTGATCGGGAACGTGTGATCTCATCAACCCGCTTCATCAAAGCTTTAAATGCATCCTCTCTGAGTAGCCCATTCTCATGGAAAGACATAATGGAAGCAATTTGATTGTCCAAAGGCAAGAAAGAACGCATTCCATATATATCTAAGAGCCTATCAAACATCTTGAATGAGGCATCGCGTAGGACAGCCCGGAGTGTCATTGCTTGCGGTTCGCTGAGCGTGCGCATGCGAACACTTGTGTTGATGTCTATATTTTGTCGACTAATCCAACTCACACTATGAAAACTTTCGTTCTGGCAAAAGCGCAGCTGAGATTCAAATGTTTTTTGCTGCACCTCGTTGGTGAGAGTTTGTACCTGTCGCTCATTCAAGGTCCCATGTGCAAAGTGGGTTTGTAAAGACTCGATTATTTTATAATTGGGAAGAAATCCGTTAGCAATTTGCTTTCTCACAGCCATCGCCTTCTTTGCCCGAATCTCAATCGAAATTTCTTCAGCTGCTAAGCTTGTGAGCAACTTTTTTTCAACGTACCTTCCAACACTCTTGATTTGTCTTTCTTCATCGATATATTCACCTGCACGCCTTAAAAAGGCTAATACCTCGTTACTTACGCTCTGTCTGATTTCATCGGCTTGAGCATCTGTCAAGTTCAGAGCTTGCACCTCTCGTGGCAACTCATTGATCACTGTTTCCAAGTGAATAGGCATGTTGTTGACAACACTTCTAAGTTTGTCTTCAAAGTTTCTTGTCTGAAGGATAGTGAGTAATTTACCAAATTGTTCTGGTGTGAGCAATTCTTTGTCATTGTAATTTTTGAGCCTATCTAGTAAGAAATGGGTCGAAAGCAGACCACGATTAAATGCGGTTTCCAAATATGTAAACGTTTTCTTCCTCAAGACACTGAGCAGAATGTCGGCTTGTTCTATCGTGATGTGTTGTTGACTCAACGAGTCGACAATAGATTGCTTGCTTTCTTCGGCAGTCACAGCCGAAAAGAGCATTAAATCTATGAGTCGGGTACATTCAGCCCCTGTAAGTTCTGAATACTGGGCTTTGATGAGTTCTTTTACTCTTTCCCTTGTCAGAGTACTATCACCCGTACGTACTTCAAGTTCTGATTTATCATCATGCGAAGGATCAGCCTGAATTCTACTTAATAGGGCATCCATCTTCTTAAAGGAATCGACTGACCCTGCTTCGTCTATGTAATGCATGGCAGCATCAAACTGGGCAGCTGGCTTGGGGTAAAGCTCTTCTTCTGTACGACCTTTCGAGTCTTTGCCAGTCTCGTGTGCTTGTTGTAAGTCAGCGTACGTTGCATCCTCTGGGAGAGAAATGTAATCGGGAACAGCTCTATTTTCAGTCATAAAATCCTTACACTAGACTAGCTTAGCCTAACCATTTCATAGTAGCAGAAGAAGGCTGACTCGTGAAAGATCCAGTTTCAGTAACGCATCAAAAGCATAAAAAAACCCCCGGATTTTTGTCCGGGGGAATAACTGTGAGTGTAGGCAACGATTGACGTTACCCGTGGCGTATCAACTTGATGAAAAACATCAAAGCTGTGAGAAAACCAAACAACTCGACTCCAAACATGGCTCGACCTAACCAACGGTTTTTGGTTAGCAAATCTTTAGCTATCTGTTTGGAAAACGGCACTTGCCGGTCTCCATTGAGTTTGGTATCAGTGGTGGGATGGGTTACATCACCTTGTGCGTGCTGCTCAGCCCAATTATGGAGCATGCTGCTCGCGAGTAGGATTCGGGCCTGCTGAAAACGACTGAGTAGATAGCACAAAGTTGCTGCCATCATAAAAAGAATCATAAGCATACTTAACAGATTATCAATTGACATCGGGGCACTCCTTTACCGGTAGTAGGCGGCGCGATGCCGCTTGTGACCAGTGAGACGATTGTTTCACAGTTTAAAGATCTGATTCCGGCTTTTATCCGAGGTTCAAATTACAGGGAATTATAGCAGGCAAGTTGTTTTGAAATGTCAAACAGAAAGTTGCTTCTGTACCAGGGGAGAGATTCGAACTCTCGACCTTGGGTTTATGAATCCCATGCTCTAACCAACTGAGCTACCCTGGCGCGTTGCATTGCAACAGGATGGATTATATCAAAGACCGACTGAAAAACTGACCGGGAATTACAGGGGGTGGTGCATCAGTCTCAAGTGCGTTATACTACACATCTTATCGCGCGGGGTAGTGTACGGTGCACGTGAGGCTCATAATCTCACAGGCCGGGTTCGACTCCCGGCCCCGCAACAATATAAAAAGAGCCTTTCGAGGCTCTTTTTTAGCGTCATAATTTTCAGCTACACGTCT
>CAZBTU010000017.1:0-22609 GCA_964494905.1 uncultured Pseudomonadales bacterium
TGATTACTTCGACTCAGCAGAACAAAAAGCCGAGCGTGCTATTCGCCATGAAAATTACGATGTGTGGCAATCATCTCTGCCATTCTCGACTCGTTTGCAGCTACAGGGTACCAATATTTTATTCATTAGTGATGAGCGCAGTTGGTTGCACTACAGTCCAATTTTACTGTTAGCCATTTTTGGAGTTTGGCATGCGGCAAGGAACGCTAAACAGCGTAACGCCAACCTGCTGTTAGTATTTATTTTCCTCATGAATGTGCTCGTCTATATCTCAGTCGGTGATCCATGGGGTGGGTGGTCATTTGGCCCACGATATTTGCTCCCTGGAGCTGCAATTGCAGCAATATATGTCGGTATAGTAGTTGCTCGGTGGCAACGGTTCTTGCCTGGATTAATTCTCACAGGATATTTACTCTGGACAAGTGTGTGGATTAGCAGTATGGGAGCACTTACCTCAGCGCATATTCCGCCAAAACAAGAAACAATTGCACTCGGCAATGACTTGCCATATACATGGGAACTTAACAAGCGCATGCTCGAGAAAAATCAGTCGAGTTCATTTGTATACAACGTTTGGCTCAAAGAAAGCATGACTGTTGCAGCGCTGCACAGCCAACTTGCCACTGTCATTACTAGCATCGGGTGGATACTACTTACACTCGCATTTATCAACGCTGTCTTGATCAAAAGAAACTCAGGAGTCAAATAATGCGAATGCCCAAACTTGAACTATCACTCTCCCTGAACACAGCCTTTGTTCGCCGTATGCAAGCTTTTGCTGCATTCTGGGCAGAACCGCTTTTGTTTGTGGTTCTGACTCTTTTATCCACTTGGTTATTTACCTACTTTTTAAACATCAACCTCGGCCTTGCCTACAACGACGCTCGCTCACACTTGGATATCGGACGAAGAGTGGTCGAAGGCTTAAAGCCTGGTTTGGCTCAACTTGGTAGTGTCTGGTTGCCCTTGCCACACATATTGATGGTGCCAACAATTTGGAATGATTTTTTCTGGCACTCCGGTTTATCAGGAGCAATTCAGTCCATGGCTGCATTTGTTCTGACTAGTATTGTCATCTTCCGTACCCTGAAAGTCCTCGGGTATGGAGTTGGCTCGAGAATTTTCGCAGTGGCGGTATTCGCACTTAACATGAATATTCTGTACCTGCAAAGTACCGCTATGACAGAACTGTTGCTGCTGGGAACCATGACGACAGCAGTCTATGAACTGTTGAAGTGGCACAAAACCCGCAGCATGATTTTTTTGGTTAAAACTGCGTTTTGGATTATGTTGGCTACATTGGTCCGCTATGATGGTTGGTTCCTCTTTTTGTGGACAGTCGGCTTAGTTGCGCTGCAAGGCTTCCAGCACGAGAACTGGCAGGTGTGGAAAGGGTTGCGCAAAGCTGAGGGACTAGTTATTTTTTACTGCACGCTCGCAGGGCTTGGAATTATTCTCTGGGTGTTGTGGAACTTCCTAATTTTCGGTGACCCTTTGTTCTTTATCTTTGGCCCATACTCCGCGCATGCGCAACAGTCACAACTGGAAACAGCTGGGGTGTTGATTTCCAAGCATGACATATTTGTGTCACTGAAAACCTACTGGTATGCAATGATTTACAACATTGGCATCGTCCCAGTTTTGCTTGGGCTGTTCGGTGCGATCTCGTTCTTCTTTGCTAAGAATCAAAAATTGGAAGTCAAACTGGCAATGACAGCTCTGATGGCACCGCTTGCATTCAATATTGTGGCACTGTTCCTTGGGCACTCCGTGTTATTTGTCCAAGGTATTAATGGAGATACATGGTTCAATGTCCGATACGGCATCATGATGATCCCATCAGTTGCAGTCTTTAGTGGAATATTATTTGCACGAGCCAAGCAGTTCCGGGTACCCATTGTAGTTGCATTTATCTTCTTTTCTATTTTCCATATTGGTGGTTGGGATGCGGTTACCATTGATGACGGCCGTGTTGGTTCAAGTCAAAAGAACGTGTCTCAAGTCAGTGGTTGGCTTAAAAATAATGTGACCAATAATGATGGTTTTGTCCTAATATCCGCAGCTTCACATGACGCAATTATTTTTAGTTCGGGTTTACCTATGGCACGATTTATTCACGAAGGTACCGGCACATACTGGGACAGTGCCACCACCACTCCAGATCGCTGGGCTAAGTGGATTGTGATGCGTACCAACGATATCAACGACTCGACATTCCGCCTCATACAGCAGACTCCTTGGCAAGAATACTACCAATTAGTTGATAGTTACCCATTTGCCGATATTTATGAGCTAAAACCTGAGTATTGGGAACAGCTCAATACTAAGCCAACACTGCCGAAACAGCGATAGTAGTCACTGCAAAGCCGCTAGTTTTTTTAAGATCGATACCTGACCAGTACGTACTCGTGCCAAAAAATACCTGCATGCCCACACCAATCGACATACTGATCTCGACCTATGACTCACTGGATAATCCTTACTTCGGGGGTGGGGGAGCACAGGCAGTGCATGAAGTTGCCAAACGTCTAGCTAAGCAGCATTCAGTCACCATCCTGCACGGCAACTTTTCGGGTGCTCGAACTTCTATTCGGGATGGCGTGCGATACCAACCATTTGGGCCTGTTGTGCCACATCCACAACTCGCTCAGCTCGTATTTCAGCTGCTACTACCACTCGCTCTGTTTCGGTCTGAGTTCGCAGTTTGGATCGAAAGCTTCACTCCGCCATTTTCGACTGCATTTTTGCCACTTTTTACCCGTAAACCAGTGATAGGTCTAGTGCACTTACTGAGTGCGAAAGCTATGGCAGCCAAGTACAAACTTCCTTTTCTACCTTGGATTGAACGAGTTGGAGTTCGGCAATACGAACAGCTGATTGCACTAACCGAAACCAGCAAATCCACGCTTCAAAAGCTTGCTCCAAACTCAAAAGTAACCGTGATTCCCAATGGTGTGGATATCCCGATTCGGGTAGCAAAACAAGCGAAGCGAACCAAACTGGTGTTTATTGGCCGCATAGATACCCGTCAAAAAGGTTTGGACGTACTCATTGCGGCCTTCGATCGTTGTGCTGAAACAGTGCCATTTGATCTACACATTGCCGGCGGAGGAAGGGAGGCCAGTGTTGCAAGGCTCAAGCGATTAATTGTGAAGAGTAAGTTCGCTAATCGTATTCACTATGTCGGTGCAGTTCACGGTAAAGCAAAGACTGCACTATTCAATCAAGCAGCAGCGCTCATCCTGCCATCTCGCTACGAGACACAGCCCCTGGTGCTGTTCGAGGGGTTTGCAGCTCAGTGCCCAGTTATCACCAGCGATATTCCTGACCTTAGATGGATTTCCAAGAAGCACTGCCAGAAAGCCGAGTTGAATCCCCAAAAAATCGCAGAAAAAATCGTTTGGACAGTAAGTAACCCTACAAAAATTCAGCAACAAGTTGAACGTGCATATCAGTATGTACAACAGTTTAGTTGGAAGAGAACCGCAGGCAAGTATGAAAGCTTGATTGCAAAAATCACGAATAAACACGAGCTCCAGTCAAAAAAGATACTCCTAACCCATTTCTTTACCGAAAAAAACTTGGGAGATGCAGGAATAGTCCAAGGCATGCTGCAAGAAATGCGACGCGTTTTCCCTAAAAGTAGGATCACATTACTGCGAGTCGAGTCACCCTCTGCACAAAGCCTCTTTGACAAAATGGGTATAGCAACTTTATCGTCACACTTTTTTCTTGCACTGTATACCACAACAAATCCACTGATACGGATAGTACGCACACTATGGATTATCATTACCACCACAATCTGGACGCTCATGTTTCGTTTGACCGGTTTACAAGCTGATTGGCTGGTACAGCCACAAGCCCTCACAATTCTGCGAGCATATCGGGATACCGACCTCATCATGGCTGTTGGCGGTGGGTACCTGACAGGCAAAAATGATCTGAGAGGATATGTAACAATAGTATTGCAGCTACACGCAGTACTTTTGGGATTGCTACTAAAAAAGCCGGTCTATTTATATGCGCAATCAATTGGTCCATTTGGAAACTCCTTACAAGCTTGGCTGACTGGAAAAGTACTCAACAAAGTATCACTGGTGTGTTGCAGAGAAACAATCAGCCTGAAAGTTGCTCAGTCGATCGGAATTGCAAAACAAAAGTTAGCTGTGACCGTTGATGCAGGATTTTTGTTACGAGCAAAAGACCACGACCATACAGTTGTGGCGCAGCTGCTTAAAAAATATCAAGTGTCCAAACGGCAGAAGATTGTTGGCGTCACAGTGCGAGCATGGCTAGAACCAAAAGCTCAAGCTGCGTTTGAGCAAGCTGTGGCAGAAACAATTGAGTTCATTCGTCAGAAGTATGGATATCAGGTACTACTCATTCCCCAAGTTATCGCAGCAGAACATAATGATGATGACCGAGTTAGTGCCAGGAGAGTATTCTCCAAAGTTGCAAAAAAATCCGGAGTCTACTTGCTTGACGAAAAATTTACTCCCACCACTATAAAAGCACTATATGAGACATTAGATTTCTTCATTGGTACCAGAATGCACTCTAATATTTTTTCACTGACTGGTCTAGTTCCACTCATAGCCATAGAGTACGAGCCAAAGACTCGTGGCATCATGCGCATGCTGGGGTTCGAGCGCTGGGTACTCAAAATGGAAGCTGTGAACACTAAGAATCTGACTGAATTATTTGCTATGCTGGTAAGAGAGCGTCAAACATACAAAAAACAACTCAAGTCACGCATTCCTAAAATTGTCAGACTAGCTGAGAAATCGATGGACTTGGTAGCACAACACTTAAACGCTTCGTTTCCGTTTCTCCAACCACACAAACAACCGACTCTCGTTATACTTCCAATCCAAATCATGAATCAAAGTAATCAACCTGCGTTTGATGCCGGGATTTTTGCTCATTTGCAAACTTTTACCAAGTGCCTCTGTTAATTCAGGATCATTTCCCAACTTTTCCAGGTATGCATGTGTCTGTTCAACAAACTGTTGAATAGAGTAGGGTGTCGTGTACATTTTGCCTAATCTTTCCAAATCTAGTCCACTTGGAAAAGTCTTGGCTTTGCCCAATACCCCAGCAGCGCGTAGTTCAGCCATGGTCATCATGCATTTGTCACACGAGCAGCAATTATATCCATTGTTTCGCCAACAAACTCTCAGATGCTTGAGCGCAAGATCAGATTCTGCAATAAAGTCTCTGACTTTTTCAAACCTCATCCTGCCATCTTCATCGTGGATAATTTGCAAACTCTCGGTTGACCATCGAGGATCAAGGTATTCACTGCTACCCCAAGGCTCTTGCCAATCTGTGTAACCACCACCAGGAATGATGACCTTAGAAAAACCACTGCGCAGGAGCAGAGCTACCATCGCCAATGCGCCGCCATGCGCCATCTCCCAGCCCAACAGCTCATCAGTTATATGGCGGATGTTAGTTCGAACAGTGATGCATGGAAGTCCAGTCTCCTTCGAAATTGCCTCCATACACTGTGCGACTTGGTTGTAGAGTTCTGTGTTTTCCAGTGCGATGTCGAAACCATGCACAAAGATCAAATGAGTGATGGCATGTTCTCTGTCATGCTGAAACCGCAACAATGATGAAAAGGAGTCCACACCACCAGAAAAGAATACGCCTACGTTTCTCTTTTGGCTTTTAGCTATTTTATCTTCATGAGTACTTTCCGGTGTAACTGCAATTGGCTTAAAGCCATGATCCCAGCCTACAACGCGGTCCATTATTTCCGAAACACCATTCATCCATCGATCAGAGACAGATCCCTCAATACTCAATCCTTCGTTTCTCCTGGACGCAACAAGAATGAAAGGACTGGCGAGCGCTGTGCTGTCAGTTGCAACAAAATCAGCGTACTCAGCAGAAACCTCAACCCAGAGCGTAAACTCCTTGCCGCGCTTGGTGGTCAGGGTCGATGAAACTCGAACAACGCCATTTGCTTTTTTTATTGTTGGTTTTGAGATGTTCATACAGAAAGTACCTTCAACCAACGAACCTGCTCTTTTCTCTGAATTCGTTTTAAATTTCCTTCAATTCTCTTAGAGAGACTGTCTCGATGCTTCAGTATATGCTCAATATGACTGAGCAACGTTTCAGCAGTAATCTCGAAGCACTTAATACAGAACTCACTCAGCCCGAAGTCAATTGCTATACCCTCTGTTTTGTACTCGTATGACACTGGCACGAAGGGAACCCCTTGCGTACCGGCAATGATGTTTGAGTGCATACGCATACCCACCAACAGTGAAAGCGGTTTATAGACCTCTTTAGCATGCTCTACCGATGTTACAAAGACTGCTGGCTTAACAGCAATTCCTCTATTACGGAGTGCTGCCGCAACTCGCTCAGTAACAACTCCATCACCCTCGCCAAACTTTGGCGCATCGACCTGTACTATTGGTTGAATAACTACGTCTTGAGATTTCGCAATTTTTTCTAGAGCGTCAATGTATGTATTTTCAAGCTGCTTCTGACGAGCATCACCAAGCCACTCGCGGATTGTAAATCCGACAATTGGAACAGCACTCTTTCTCTGCTTGCCAGTTTTCTTGCTCAGTAGCAAGGCATGATCTGAAGCCAAAATCAAATTTTTCGGCTTATACTTCGAGATAGTGTTATATGAAAACTTCTCGCGAGTAGCGACAGTCTCGAATGTGTGTAGGATGGCTCCAGTCAATCGTGCTTGCCACTCAGCTGCAAACGGCCCAATACTAATTGGAGCAACAATACGCTTTGCAGTAAAAAATTTCGCCAGCCAAAAAGGAAGCAACAGCATGACTACATTGAGACTCTGGGAAAAACCAGCTTTCGAGCGCAAGTATCCACCACCAACATAAACAATCACATCTGCATGCTCATAGTCGAACAGCATTGACTTAATACGGGCTGAAACCGAAGTTACCAGTGAAATAAGTGGCGAAAGCGAAAAGTACAAACCAACACAAAGAATGGCAAGTAAACTCATGCGGTATAGCCTGGAGAGAATCGATGGATTCTCAAAAACCGCCCAGTAGTAAAAAGTTGAGTTCAGTTTTTTAATCTCTGCGATCGCGTGTGTTTCAGGTTCACTACTTTGCACTGTGATGTGTGCATCAGGGTAGTTCTCAGTGATCAGCCCTATCAACACTTCGAGCATTGCTTCGTCACCGATGTTGCTCGCACTGGTCACATTGGGAATTAAAAAACGAATTGGTTTTTTCATACCATCTTTCCATGTTCGGTCCAATACTTCAGGGCATTGGTATATTGATGTACAACTTTCTTAGGTGTGCTACGGCTACAGAGCATAGTCAGTGCACAGTAGATGCCGATAGCTTGATTGAGATTTCTTTGAGTCTCTGTTTTTGACTGCGAATCAATCTCCGAGAGCAGCTGTTTCCTCAGTGCGCTGTCACCCCAATGTAAAATCGCAGTACAAACTAAGTCATAACCAGGAACAGTCACTGCTGCAAACCCAAAATCTATCAAATACAACTGTTTCTCAATTTTTAAAACATTTTCTGTGTGGATGTCTCGATGTGCTAAGACTGATGCACGTGCCGCTAAAACTGTCGGAAGCAAACGAGCAAACTTTAATACTGCTTTGAAGTAAATGGCTCGTTGTCCGGGGTTTACTAGGATGGCTCGGACTGCAATCAGGGGAATGAGACATGCGAGTGCTGCGCCAGTGCGGGAATCGATTTTTTGGAGAGTCTTGGCAGGGATTTTTGTAGATACGTGTTGTAGAAACCCAGTAATGCTTATCACATCTTGCAGTACGAGTGACTTGGCCGGCTTAGCAGGAATAAGTCGCTGCAAGGTAGCCAGTTGCACAGGTGACTCTGTGAAATGCAGCAAAGTAGGGACTGAAACATTTACGAGTTTTTTTATTTCATTTGTTACATCAGACACTGCCGAAACTACAGCAATCTCATTCCGTAATCGCCAGTAATCAGCAGTGTAGAACTTTCCTGTCCAGACTTTGGCTATAGCTCGAACCGAACCCCGTCTGTATATGCCATATGCGTATGACGATTGTTTCTCAGAGTCAACAAGGGATTGGTGGTATGAGTATTGACCAATTTTTGCAGGCACCATGGTTTCTGCAACTGGAAACAAGTGATGTAAGAGCTCATACATCTGAGTCGAAAACATCCTGAACAGAACTGTGATTGGCAACAATCGGATGACTCGATACAAAATGGCTGATACAAAGCTTAAAACCCCTGCCAAAGCAACCACGCCACTAATCTGCCATACAGAACCATGGAACAGCACTATACCTACAACCATTACTGCAGATGCAAGTAAGCTGATTACCGAGCCCACATAGTTTTCTTTAGATTGGTAATACGAAATCAACAATGAGGTTAAACCAAAGCAAGTCATCCCAAAGGTATAGAGTGGTAAGTACGGTAAAATGATCTGCGCTTTTTCCCCAAGCAGGATAGGCACAGTCAACCACCCAAAAACTCCAACCGCCAAGAATGATCCCGTTAAAATAAATGCCGTAGTCAAAAATAATGCCAGGAATATTTTCTTCGGATCTCTGCCTGCACCAATTTCTTTACTCACTAAAGGAATAACAAACTGCCCAAACAAAGCGCTCGCATAGTAAATCATCTTTCCCACAACGGTGAGCAAGACATACTGTCCAGCATGTCCTGGACTAAGGAAGTGTTTGGCGAGGAGCACATCAATAGTGACAAAGGCAACAGCAGCAAACTTCATCACGACTGCATGCCCATAAAATTTCCATGGGAATGATGGGATAGCACTGCTCGATTCACTTTCCTCACTCCGCAGCGATGCTCTCAGAGCAACCCATGTCATCAAAAATGATATGACCGCAGATATTGGAGTGGTTATATACAGATATTCAGCTAATCCCAGCTCTACAATCAGCACAGTCCCCAGAAAGAACACCAAGGTTTCTGTTAGAAGAATTACACTTAATTGTTTAAACTTGTGCAAACCGAGCAACACCCCGGTATCAACAGCAGCGGTGACACTCACAAACCAGAGCGGTGCAACCAAAATAAATGGTAAAATCTTCCGGATATGGAAAAAGTGCATCATCAAGGGGATGGACAAAAACCAGAGTAGAGTAATCAAAATCGACGGCAGATAGGAACTCTTGCGGAATGCCTGCCAGATAGGAAAAAGTGTCCGAGATCCTTTGCCCCAATGATATGCAGTACTATGTGTAATAGTCCTGGTGAAGGCACTAAGTGGAATTTGCAGCAGTGCCAAGATGTTTGCAATCACAACCACCAGACCAAAATCGGCTATTCCTAGCCTTCGACCCAAGTAGAGGTTATAGACAAAGGTAATGAGGTTTATACCAACAGATGCAGCCACATACAAAGAACTGGCATACATACTCTCCAGAGTACCGTGAGCGGCAATTCTGGTTCGAAACCGTGATAATGTATTTGTAAGCCGCATGAGGTGGTAGCCAAATTAAATGATATAGTATATAATTATCGGATATTATACACTTTGTACCATTTTGATGCAATCATCGCTGACATTTTCCATTGCAATTCCCGCTTTCAATGAAGCTGCAAACATTGGCAGGCTACTTTCAGTACTTTTGGCACAAACGTACTCGAGCGGCAAACTTGAAGAGATTCTAGTAATTTCTGATGGCAGCTCAGACCAGACTGTACGAGAAGTCAAAAAAGTTAGCGCACAGCAAGTCAGGGTAATTGCAGCCAAGTCACAGCTCGGACAGGCAACTAGACAAAACCAAATGTTTGAGGAGTCTCAGGCGGATGTTCTGATTCTCTTGAATGCTGACATTTTACCAACAAGCGAACATTTCATTGAAGAGATGCTCAAGCCTTTCATCGCTGACCCGAGCATCGGCCTAGTCGGCGCAAAAGTTACTCCAGTACTGAAGAATGGCACGATTATAAGTGATATTCTTAATTGGAACACAACTTGGAAAACTGGACTTTTTGAACAAATAAATTCGGGTGACAACATTTTTCTCTGTCATGGCAGAGCCCGAGCCTTCTCTAAACGGCTCTACAAACAACTTCGCTGGCCACAAATCCAAGGCGAGGATGCGTATTCTTACGTCTATGCAAAAACCAATGGTTTTGCCTTCGCATATGCACCAAATGCTGTTGTATGGTATGCATCACCAAAAACTCTTGCAGATCACATCAAACAAAGCGAGCGATTCATGTACACCATAGGCGAAGTGTCGGCAGAGGCAGAAGAAATAAACAGTCAAACAAAGAACTGGTACTACATTCCAAAATCTTTACTCTTAAAAGAGCTGGTCAGAGGTTTTCTCTCCAATCCACTGTATTTTGTAGGCTACTGCATGATCTTGAGCTTCGTACTTGTCAATCGACTTTGGCATTCAAACGCCAAAAGATCTGCTGCATGGGCAGCCTCTACCAGTACCAAACAAATCGTGCTTGATGAGTAACTACCTACTCCATAGCAAGCTTTAGTTCTGCTTGCTGATCATACTCTCGGTAATTCGTGGTTAATTCTTCACCGGACTCAATGTCTTGCAATGCAATGGTCATACCTTCAGGATGACCAGCATCATCGGGCACAGTGCCCGTGTTCGGTGATTCTGAATGATTGAAAAAACAGGCTGCGTCAGCCATTAAAACATAGCGCTCTAAATCTTTACTGAAGTAGGTATGAATTGCGATTTCTTTTTGTGCTACTGGTGGCAGATCATCCACTTGTGCCTGTGTCAGCAACTGATCAAATCCCTCTTTGAAACGCCAAATCACAGCCCCTTTGGGAATAAACTCTGTTGCAAATAGGCCAATTCCAGCAATGGAGCTGTGACCTAACTTGGTATGAACCATGAGCATATGTGTGAAGAATTATACCTGTGGATGGTTGCTATGCAACGAGGATTCTGGATGCATTTAGTTTTTTAGAGAAAGACCGTGTTCGATGGTGTTTGAACAAGATAGCCAAGCTAGCTTATCTACCAATGCCCTTATATACCAACCCAGCATCCTGTACCGCCTGCTTATCCAACATATTGCGACCGTCAACCACAACTTTTGCGCCATACTTCACTAGTCGGCTAGGAGTCAGTTTTTTGAACTCGTCGTGTGCGGTGATAAAAAGTACTGCTGCTGCACCTTGCAGCGCCTTATCTAAGGATGCAACAGAAGATTTTCTAGGCAAATGAGGATCATAGGTCCTCAACTTAATTCCCCATCGTTGCAGTTCCTCAATAATCTCATATGATGGGCTCTCACGGTCATCATCAATATTGCCTTTGTACGCTAGACCCAACAGAGCAACTTCAATCTCACTCACTTGTAACTTAGCCTCACGTGCACCTGTAAGCAGTTGCTGGACCGTAAAGTGGGGCATGTCGTTATTAATTTCTCGAGCCAAAGATAAAAATTTATGTGTAAATCCATTAGCTCGAGCATACTCAATCAAGTAATAGGGGTCAACGGATATACAGTGCCCACCAACTCCACAGCCGGGATAGTGTGGCATGAATGCAAACGGCTTTGTGGCTGCGCCATTAATCACATTGACAACATCAATACCAAGCACGGAAAACGATCTTGCTAGTTCGTTCACAAACGCAATGTTGATATCTCGGAATGAGTTCTCAACTACTTTCACAGCTTCTGCTTCTTTCAACGAATTCATTTCCTTGATTTCGCCAGAAATTATTGTCCTGTAAAAATCTGCAGCTCGGCTGGTACCTTCGAGCGTATATCCACCAACAACTCTAGAGATATTTGATACATTCCATTTTGGATCTCCAGGATTGATGCGCTCTGGACAGTGGGCTAGGTCGAAATCAATTCCACAACGCAGTCCTGACATTCGCTCCAAAATTGGTTGTACTACAGTGTCACACACCCCAGGATTTACCGTTGATTCCAAAATAACCAACTGACCTTTTTGCAAATGTTCTGCAATTGATTTTGTGGCTGAAATGACTGGTTCCAGATCAGGTAAATTATTTTCATGCACAGGAGTGGGGACACAGATAATGATGGTACTTGCAGTTCTAATAGCTGAGTAATCTATGGTTGCGTTGATGAGGTTGGGGGTTAGGTTGTCGCTGATATACTCATCTTCTATGGGGGATTTGCCACCATTGATAAGGTTCATCTTCGTTGTGTCTCGCAATACACCAACAACGGAATAGCCTTTTTTAGCTGCCAAAACGGCAAGGGGGAGCCCAACGTAACCTAGACCAATTATTGCGACTGTGTCTTTCATGCAAAGCAGCATTATAGAATTTCAAAAATTTAAGACAAGAGGGAAAGACGTGGACTAATCTGATGAAGTAACCGAGTAGTCTCTAACGGTTGCATCTATAAAATCAGTACGAATGCCGACATAGCCCTCCTTGTTCAGAATCGTACTGTCATACTTTTCACCAGTATCTATCGCCTCTGCTGCTAACTGCCAATTACCCTGAGCAGAAAAATCTATAAAGATTCTAACGGCCACAGCTCCGCTTTCTAGATTTTCAATCTCTGTACGCATGCCAAACCACTCATCAATTGGTAACTTGTTGGGCATAGTCTCTCGGTTGTACCTTAAACCACCAATTAATGGCTGATACGCCATAGTGTAGTACTTTCCTTTGATTTTCTTTTTAATAACTGCTGCGCCATCAACCCTGACCCCAGCATAGTACAGATTGTCGCCGTCCATGTAGTGATGAAAGAACAAAATGCCATTTGATGCGGCTCTGTGCTCATCCTTACTGAGAATCAATCGATCAATTCTTACCTGGGCAGATTGGGTTGCCTGAACGTACTTCTGTTTGGTGACCAACCGAAAAATATTTTGAGGATGCAAACCATCATCTGTCTCCGTGGGATTAGAGTTAAAATATCTGTTTCTCCAGTGATCATTAACGTCCAAAGAACCTTGAATAGTTTGAATTTCATTCTCTAAAAAAAAGGCTTTTGCACCAGAGTTCAGCCACCATGTTTGATTTGGACTTTGACTCATACTTGGGCTTTCCTCTAGCACATGCAACTGAGGTTCTGGCACTGTCGGCGAGGGGAGAGGACTATGAGATTGCTGACTTGGTTCTGCCAAAGACAAACTCATGTTCCATGGGTATGAACTTGTAGAGTTTGTTTTGATCACAACAAAAGTAATTGCTAGCAGAAAAATAAGGAGATAGATTTTCATTTGCAGATTTTTTTACCAATCAAGATCTATTCAAGACATCCAAGTGATGCCAATACTTTCACGCTTATTCATCACCCAAAGATTTTGAACGGAGCTCTCGCAAAGTTGTTTCAGCAAGGCCTGGGCGTTTTGACCAATTACTTACTCCTATCAACCCATGTTCATTAAAATTTTTGCTCGCATCTTGCGACCCTAATAAATTAGAATTGAACAGACATGAAATTTCATTTCCGCGTGCCATCAGGCTATACTTTTGCTCATTGGCGAGAAAATTTTTGAAGTCAATTTCCCATTTCTTGATCGTTACCAATTTTCCATTAACTTTTTCACGATATGCTGCACCAAACTCACTGAACTGACACTCAAGATAGTCACCATTATCTTGCATCTTTGCTAGAATTGAAAAAGACTCTGTATCAATATCATTTAATGCAGTAATGTCTATCTGAAAGTTGTCCCATAAATAAGTACCCTTTAGCAGACTACTCGAACCAGTGGTATCATCCGTTGCAAAAATTTTAAATCCTTGCTGAGTAAACTGGGAATCACCCCAAGTGCTCTTCCATCCAGTATCGATGCTAAAATTATCCATAAAATCAACGTTCTTGTCGCTAATTTTTTGAAGCTCACTCAGTAAATCTTCTGCTGACCAATTACTTTCAACACCAACCCTCCTCACAAAGTTTCGCTCGTTATCTACGTAATTCAAATCAAGGTTTTCATCCCAGGGCTGGTAAAATGAGAAAATAAACTCATTTGCTAAAATCTCTGACAATATCTCATTACTATTCGCTAGATTCGTGCGATTTTGTCCGTAATCTCCAAACGGAATTGCAAAATACTTCACATCGTGATCAAAAAGAATTCTTAAATATTCCTTGGACTCTCTCAAATCTTTTGTAACCCTTCGCTTGTATTCTTCGATCGTTTCTAACCTACCTTCGTCTTCCAGCCATAGCAAATTTGAATACCAATGACCTAGTCCACCCGAAGAGTTGATTTTTGCTGAACTGTGCCCCAAATGTCCGTGCGACTCGAGCTCCCATCTTCCGGACTCAACCATCTTTCTAAGTTCCTCCAATCCCAGATGGTAGTTTCCCGGGTGAGAAATAGTTGATGTGATTACAAACATAACTGCATTAAAGTCTAACTCTGCAAGAATTGGATCAACTGGATAAAAACTATCCTTTCTGCCATCATCAAAATGTAGTAGAAACGATTTTTCAGGTAATGATGAACCATTTATTAAGAAGTCTTGAGCTTGACTCATGGTAATTGTCGAGTAACCATTCTCTTTCAGTATGTGCATCTGATCTCTAAAGACATCCCATTTAACATCTTCTATATTCTGATTCTCAGAAACCCCGTGATAATACAAAACGGGTAGAGATTTAGCGTAAGCATTTGTGAGTGCATCCGTACTTTCTCCAAGAACACTCCCACCCTTGTATTTGTAGTTCGTATTTTGTAGATACTGAAACTGTTCTGGAAGACTGCTAACCACGACTTTGTTAGTTTCAAGTTGGGCGTCATCAATTATTCCGGCTACGGTCTCACTCCCCATATACACGACAGATACAAGAATCAAACACACTAATGTGAAAAATGCTTTAACTAGCAGACCACTCATCTTGTCCCCCATTTACGATCTTGAATTGATGCAATAGCAAAAAACAACATAAACGACAAAAAAACCATATTGTTGAGTGACCAAACAAACATGTATGGCCAGTACTTATTATCTCGAGCGATCAATCGATAGTATGCTGTCATCACTAGTGCAACTAACAATACACCTAGTATATAGTGCCAAGGTGCAATGCCCCTAACAACTGGATTCCAAACTAGAGCTCTGAGTGCCATGAAAGGCGTAATAATAGTTATAATGATTAAAGGGAAAAAATATGTTAAAGCCACAAATGGTTCTCGAAATAAAATGAATTTTGAAGCGAATAGTGAATTAACGAACCAACCCTTTTTCCATCGTATCTGTTGTTTTAAAAACTGTCTTATGTTGTCAGGGCAAATTGTGTAAGCTTGCACCTCATCGGTGTACACCGTTTTAAATCCTAAACGAATAACCCAGTTAGTGAGTGCTCTATCATCGCCCCAAGTAACAGGCAATCCTAGAAATTTTTCTTTAAGCCACTGGTCCAGTATTGGGAGTATTATCGCCTTTCTGTAAGCAGAAGAGCACCCACTACAACAGAAGACTGCTGAAAATGCCGATTCTGCTGCTTTCAAGATTCTGAATGACATAAAGTAATATGCTGCTTGAGTTTTAGTTAACCAATTTCTGTCCGCATTCATAGGATCTGCATGTGCACAAACAGCACCAATAGACTGATCTCGAAACGGTTCAACAAATTTTTTGAATGTTGATGGGTTTATGTAACTGTCACTATCTAGTTGAATAATTATTTCACCTTTCGCTTTTCTGAAACCCTCAGCCATGCCGTGTCGCTTTCCTCTATTTTTTAGCCAGTTAATAACAACTAAATTGGGGTACTCCAATTGAAGTTGTGCTAGAACATGTGCTGTATTATCTGTACTTCCGTCATTAATGATGATCACTTCCAATTTTTCCTTTGGATAATCAGCCTGAAAACATTTCTCGATAGTATTTCTAATTGCATCTTGTTCGTTCATACAAGGAATTACAAATGAAACTGAAGGCAATGAAGCATTTGATCGATGGACACTCTTATGATAATTTCTTTTTGTGTATGAAAAAATCATTGCAGCAACTAGTCGTGAAAGCTGAAAAACTGTGATTGCTATAGTGTAAAAATAAACGACCTTGTCAGCTGAAACGTTGGGGTGTGATAGTGATTTAACAAAAATTATCAGTACTAAACCAATTAACATCCACAAGATATATGTCATGCTATACACACTTTTTTCAATTTTTTTCAGCATGAATCTCATTTGCGAACCTATTTACTTATTTCTTAAACTTTTCAATATCCAAAAGGATTTATTATACTCTACCAGCCCTAAACTTTACTTAAAAATTGCGTTCGGAATCATTCCTTACTGGAGTGTTTCTCCACACGGGGATGTAAATTATACGGGACAGTGCCAAGTCAGTTTAAACTAAAAAATAACCTAACATACACGCGGAGCGTCATTTGTGCTTACATGTTCCAATAGTTGCACCGAATCACAACCTTCTTCCAGACTAAGTAAGCATAGCCTGCTAATACCTTTTATGTGCAAAAGAGTCAGACGTATATTTTTTCCTTTTCAAAATGCATCAAAAGTTATACAATATGCGCTTAATGATTCTTTTTTCTGTAGTCAACAGCCTCGTACAGAAGCTCTACACCAAATACATCAGCGTACAACTTGGCTCCATTGGTTCTGACTGTCTGTTCATCACCTTCTCAAAGTTTTTTATCCCTAATAACATCCATATTGGCAATAAAGTGTTCATTAATCAGCAATGTATCTTTGTTGCCGAAGAAAAAATCACTATCGGCAACAATGTTGCCATCGGTTTTCGCTGCATGTTGATCACCTCAAATAACGAAGTGCACTTGAGTCCAGACACACACAAGCGTGTCCACTACAACGAACCAATCGTGATTGAAGATGATGTCTGGATTGGGTCGGGAGCCGTCATCTTACCTGGGGTGACAGTCGGCAGGGGAAGTGTGGTAGCAGCAGGTGCGGTAGTTACCAAAGACGTGCCACCACTGACCCTAGTTGGCGAAGTACCAGCCCGAATCATTAAGAAAATTGACGTTACCGATACCATGCAAACTTTACGACCGTTTATGAATGAGCGAGTGGGAATGCCAACGCTGGTTGGATAAGACACACAATTTCTAATCCTTTTTGTATACTTATTGTGCTATAATGCATGGTTTCAGCCAGAGAACGGCCATTCCGGAAAAAAGCATTTTCCCGCCGATTTACTACAGAAACAGCAATTCATGACAGACAGTATCCTCGAACAACAACTCCGTAACCGCAAAAATCCAATTGAGGTCATCCAAGTCGGCCTCGGTTTTATGGGTTTTGGCTTCTTATCAAACAACCAATACACCAAACACTTTCGCATCCCCTTGGTCATTAGTCGTCGCCCTGAAGAAGCCAAGAGCTTTCTGCTTGCCCATGGGGTTTTAGCATTAGTCGAGGAAAAACCAGCTGCCATCCGTGATAACGCTGCTAAGAACATTATCTCTGTTAGCGACAATCTTGATTTGATCAAAGAGCTAGAAGCACCAATTGTTTTTGAGGTTACCGGAACTGTCGATTATGGCACTGAAGTTGCCCTCAAAACCCTGGAAGCCAAGAAACACTTGGTTACTATGAACCCAGAACTACAAGCTACTGTGGGAACCGAACTCAAGCACATGTTTGACAAAGAAAAATTAATTATCACCGACGTAGTAGGGGATCAACCAGGCAGCCTTGCTCGACTGATTGCCTCCACACACTACAAAGGCTTTAAGGTTCGCCTAGCTGGCAACATGAAGCGCTACATGGATGTCCATGCTACCCAAACCAAAATGAAGCCATGGGCAGATGACAAAGGCTTGGCAGTTCGCCAAACCGTGTCGTTTACCGACGGCACCAAACAATCTATTGAAATGAACCTGGTATCAAACTACTACGGCATGACCATCTTCGAGGCTGGTATGCGTGGACCAAAAGTAGAGAAGTTTGACGAAGTTCTCAAAAGTTTTGACTGGAATGCTGTTCCTCCCGAGGGCGTTGTTGATTACATGATCGGCATAAACTTGTTCCCAGGTGTTTTCGTGGTTGCAGAGCACAACGACCCACAACAACAGAAATACCTGCGATACCTGAACATGGGAGAAGGCCCCCGGTATGTTCTGTTCGACTCATATCATCTCTGTCACCTAGAAGTAGGGGAGACAATCGCCCGAGTTGCTCTGTTTGGCGAAGAGACCATCAACAATGGCCTCAACCCAACCACCAAAACCATCACTATTGCCAAACAGGATTTAGTGCAAGGCCAATCACTTGACGGTATCGGGGGAGACACAATTTACGGGAGCATTCGCAAAGCGACAACCAACAAAGACTACTTGCCAATTGGCGTAGCCGTTGGCTCCGTGCTCAAGCGTGACATTCCACAGGATGCGCCTATCCGTATTGAAGATGTTGAGTTACCCACTAACGCAGCTACGAAGTTGCTGGGGTTGATGTAATCTGAAAAAATAATCACCTTACAATAGTTGATCAATCACTTTCGCTCTGTTTCACCCGTTGAGGCAGTGAACGTGGCTCTGTTCCTGCATAACTCTATGTTTGGATTAGTAACGGATTTGGATGGCATTACAGGATTTACATTAAATTCGTATGTGCCCTTAACAAAGGGTCTGATAGTTGATAACTGCGTGCTTGTGATACGACATTTCGTAGAGTCGCAACTTCCAATTCTTGCAGGTACATACAGAAAGTAATCAGGGGCTTTGTCACTTGGATTGAACCAACTATTGGCAGTGTTATCCAGGCGAACTATATATTGCTGCACAGGTACATTCAATATATCTTTTGCTTTTGTAAACTCGAACACAAACATATTTCCTGATCTAAATCCTCTCAAGTTTTCGGCTCGGCTGGTCGTCTTGAAGTTAATCCCACTAATTCCTGTTTCTGGTATATCAAAGTAACTACACACTTCGTAAGCATATGTATCAGTACAGGTGATTGCTGGATTTCCATCTCTTGCAAATACTTTTTCAGGGTATTGGTTATCAGAGGTAAGTCGAATCGAAACTACTGGGTTTGTTTGTTGAATGTCTAACTGATAGTTGCCTACTGCATCTGTATTACCATTCTTTGAAACAGCTGCAGGGACAATTGGAGTTCCTGCAAAGGCTGCTACAGGTACATTCTTGATACCATATGGTTGACTAAACGGCCCGGTTCCAGAAAGAGTGTTGGTACACTTGACTGAACCTGAGATTGTACGGTTAGGATTTATCGTTGGAATAGGTGTCGGAACCGGGCTGGGACTTCCTGTACCACCACCACCACCACCTCCACCAGGACTACAGCCGCCACACCCAGCACTACAGTTACTAGTGCCGCGTGGGTGACACTGATTAGAGCATTGGTAATATGCGCATGTTGCTGATAATGCTGCGTTTCCCGGAAGTGCGGGTGAAACAGAATTGCACCCGCTTGCATTATTGTGGAATTGCGCACACGAGGCTGTACTGCCTGTCTGGGTAGATGCCTTGCAGTTAGGACGATCTGCAACAGGATAACTTGATCCATTTGGGTGGACACAGGTTCCTGGACCTGATTCACCCTGTTGTTCCCCATTACTACAATAACAGTAGGTATTTGCACAGCGATAATAAATCGGATTATTTGTAGCAATAGTAACGGTGTAGTGATATGTGTACGGTGTGGGTCCACCAGACAAAACCACATGTGGTCTGCATGGATTGTTCAAATAATAGAAATGCTGGTAAATCGTATTCAACGCTTCAGATCGCTCAAGTTGACTAGCAAATGATCCAGAATCGATTAAAGTTCCACCAGCACAAGTTACGGTGCTCGAAACACAATGCTCCATACCTGCGCCACACTGATCTGTCACATACTCGCTTGACTGATATCCCACACAAGCAGCTTGACCATTGGCTTGTTGCCGCAAATCTTGAGAAAAATTTGTTAAGTTTTTGGCGGCAAACAAACCAAACACTGGCAATACAATGATAATCAGCACAAGAAACAAATACTTAATTCGGCGTTTTTTTTGCTGTGTAGATTGTCTACGGTTAAATCTGTAGGGTGAAATGGGAGTTTGACTACTTTTCATGTAGGGATACTGAAAGGACAAACAATGTACCGCTGACCCCCAGCTGCCTGGCTTCTACTTTCTGTACTCCGCTGTGATTCGTACTTTCCGGCAGCTAGGGTACCAAAAATAAGCAGCAACACGACAATGCCCAGTCCAACCTTAAGAGCACTCAGGTGTTTTTTTACAGCTAGCTTATGAAAACTGGAATGTTGCATATAGCATGCAGTCCTTAAAAAATGGTTTATTAAGTAAACAGTACTTTTACGTCTGTGTCAATCTTATTGGTGCCTGTACTCAGCTGTCAGAAAACTTTGTTACCATGACAACTGAGTACACAAAATCGTTACACATTAATAAGGGAAGAACTCTGCCTGGCGGCTATCGCTAAAGAAGCTTATGATCTTCCATCGCTTGTAATCCAAAACTCCAAGCTCATCCTTCGAGATGTTGTAAAGTCCCAGGTTTATAAACAATTGCTCGGGTGCTGCACCTGTGCCAGTACCTTGAAAGTCTTTAAAAACCACACGGACCTTGGCAGAATACACACCGTTGACCGTCCGAACATCTGTTTTAACTACTTCCCAAGAATATCGAGCAATATCTGGAACGCCGAGCATGCCTAAGAATTGACCATAATCAGTGGGCGTGACCTTAGCTTTAAACTCTGGCGAGAGCTGTTCAATCGCCTCAGCATAGTTACCAAATCGCATGCTTCCTATGTGCTGTTCGACTGCCACACGAGCTGCGTTTTGGAAGCGCGTGTCGTAGACAGGCACAATTGCATACGACGAACCAGCTGGAGGAGCAGATACCTCTGACAATCGCTGCCAGCTAAGGTCGTTCTGCGCCGTTTGAGCTGGAGGTGCGGCAGCAGGTGGAGTTTGTACTACCGGCTGTTGAGGAGCAGGCTCATTCATAGCACCTGTATCAACAGCTGCTGGTGCAGTCTTTGGTGGAGCATCATAGTCCATACCAATTTGCGCACATGGCGAGTCTTCGCATGATGAATCGGAATCACCGACTACTTCGATTAATCTAACCCGCCAGTTTCCATACTCGGTAGTCAAAGAAAATCGCATGTCCTGCGTTTCTCCAGTTTTTCCCGTCAAACGAATAACAAACATACCCTGATCAGTCAAGTCAGTATCCCGAACATATACGGATTTTTGAGTAACTTTGTATGGAATATCTGCGCTGACTAATCCCAAGTTTTCGGCAAATTCCTGATACTCCGCCTGAGTAGCGTCAGTTTTGAATCCCGCGGTGGTTTGAGCATATGCTCCTGTGAAATCTTGGCGGCGCAATGTAGCAATATGTTGCTTAAAGAACTGTGCTGCAACATACCCAGGCGTGGTGGTGTAGTAATATCCACCACCCACTGCTAGCAATAGTGCTACCAACACACCACCTAGTATAAGAGGTAGGGTTTTTTTTGAAGACTGGACTGGCCCAACTTGTGGTTGAGCTTGATCAAACCCTGCATCTTTCTCTACATCTGAACTCTGAGCATGTGGCGTTGTATGAGTATTCATTTCTCCTTTTAGTACGCGTATACGATGAATAGTTTGTACAGTGTTACTTTATACATATACACCAAAAACTTGCAATATACCCAATACACCGTGAATAATTCCAAGTATGACCGTAACCCACACAAAATACTTATGGATTGCGGTCCATGGCAAATGCGTTCCTGCAGCATCAAGTGGATCACTTCCAATTTTTGATCCCGTCCATGGCAACCTAAGCTTTGCCCAAGGCATTGCAAAGCAGGTAGCAAATGTCAGCACAAAAAACACCCCCATAACTATGCCTGTCCAGCCAAGTATAGAAATGTCTAAAAATTGAATTCTTCCTGTATACCATGGCTTTTGTGCTATCTGGGCTTCGTCCTCTGCTAATCCGGACCATGCAGCTTTTTCTTCTGCCGGCACAGAAGGATCGTCACCCAAAGCTTCTGAATCAAGTGAAGCGCCTTCATCAGTCGCTCCACCAAGGAGTGTCCCAACTTGCGTGAAGCCTGCAAACACCTCCGGCCCGTGTGGTGCTTCGGCCATCTTGGCGGTCAAATCAATACCAGCTTTCAGACCAAAGTGTTCCCCGAGCTTCCACAACGTACTATCAGTCACATCATAGACTTTGCCTTCGAATGCGGTGTAGGCTTTACGACCATCTTTGCCATCAAACTCCGCTAACTCCTCAGCCGTAAATGCTTTGCCTTGGGCGAGCACAGCACTACTGAGTGACAGCACCAAAACCAGTGCCATGAAGACACCAGCTATGATTTTTGAAAAAGATACTTGTCTGAGCATAGCTTGTCTTTGTAGTATTTATTCTTCCACAGCTTCCACACCACGATCGCCAAATGGAATGAGATAAACCACAACCTCATTGGGATCAAGCTCGAGCGCTGCACCTACTTTGCTTGCATCAAAACCAGCGGTCACTACTGTGCCCATACCAAGTGACTCAATCTGTAAGTAAATGTTTTGCCCAATGTGTCCGGCCTCTATCAACGTGCCGGTGACTGGATCCGCTGGCGAGAGTTTGGCCATTTTTGCGTAGCTTGCAGCCAAAGCCAGGACAGCCGGTGCTTTTTGCGAGTTATCCTGCACTCCAGCAGCAACGAGCGCCTCA
>CAZBTU010000018.1:0-17844 GCA_964494905.1 uncultured Pseudomonadales bacterium
CATGTTGATTACTTCATTATCATGGCATATGACTTTCACCGCCGAACCTCACCCCAAGCTGGACCAGTTGCTCCACTCTTTGGTGGTCGCGAGCTCTGGGACAGTGATATCAACCAACACTTGCAAGAATTCGTTAAACAAGTGCCGTCATCGAAGCTTTTGCTCGGCATCCCATTTTATGGCTACGAGTGGCAAACAACCAGCCGAGATTCGCAGTCACATACCTTTCCCGATACTGGCTCAACTGCAAGTTTCGAGCGTGTACAAAAACTTTTACAACAGAAAGAAGAGCTCAAAGTCGAAGAGCACTGGAATGAAGAGGCACTCTCACCCTATCTCTCATATATTGAAGATGGCCTGATCTATGTGACGTACTATGAAAATAGCCGGTCACTTTCCTATAAGCTTGACTACGTCAATCAACTTGATTTAGGCGGAATTGCCATTTGGGCGCTCGGATACGAGGCCAACTCGCGTGAGTTGTGGGACGTAGTAGGCCGAAAGTTGTGACAGACCACTCATGAAATTAAATTGAGTCTCTGCTTGGTGTATACTAGCAAAAGTAAAACGATAGAAGGCATTGTATGCAATCATACGAACATGAAAACGAACCTGAATACCGACATGTGATTAATCCAAATACCGCTTTTGACAAATCAGAAAGACCGCATAACGAACGCGTCACTGCGATTACACAAGCACTCGCCTATCCTGAGACAGCTGAGCTATTCATCAGCTCAAAACCAGGAGTTGAGATAACCGGTTTCTTAAGCGAAGTAAGAGGTAATCCTGATGTTCCAGCAATTAAGGTGAGAGTTATTAAGTCACGCAACTCCACCGAAATAGTCCAGCTTTCACTCGCCTTTCCCGCACAAGGTGACTTACAGACACAGTGGGGAGGACCCCCCAGTCGTGTAACTAACGAGATGAGTAGAAGAGCAACCCCCAATCAACTTACTACAAAACATCTACTTCACCTAGCCCACTACGCAGAACAGTTTGACAGAACCTTGCAAGATCTTTTCGGACTCCGCCGCAACTTTGTCTCTGAGTTACTTGCGAATAATGGGCAACTCATGTTCTCAGTGGACAAAGACAGTCAAAGTGGAACTGTTAATTTTGGTTCGCAGGAGCTTTAAGACAGCTCTGTAATGGTTGTTGCTACACTTACCCTTAATTAAGTGGTTGCATTTCATTTGCGTCTGACGCAGTTCTACTGTTTCTATTGGTTTTGGTGCGTCGGGAGCAAACCTGTCCCTTGCTTCGTTTCTTAACTCTATGGTACTATCCGGCCAAGTAGTGGAAAGACTTGAAACAAGTTCTCTCACTGATGCAGAGTCACCAGTTGTGTTCACACCGGCGATACTGCACGTACCGCCAACTGTTGCTCCGGTATGCTTGCCGCCGCTATCGGCAGCTTCATCCCCTTGAAGTTCGCCATTCCCGCAACACAGGTTTTTTTGGGCTTGGTTTTTTTCCAAAAATTTGGAAAAAACGCAAGCCTTTATCTCGGCGTGTTCGTGCAGTCATACGAGCGTTTGTCAAATCAAGCGTCACTCAGCTTTTTCAGGCTGTGCTGTACTCTTTTTGGCGAGCGATTATTTCGGCGCCTACTCACACGTTTGCAGCACTACTGCTCACTGCTGGGATTATGTTGGCCACGAACTTGCTTTACCAACATGTGTTCAAAGATCTCCCTGTTGCCTCCGACTTAAAGAATTACCGCCCAGCCCTCACAACCACAATCACTGATCGTCAGGGTGAAGTGCTTTACCGAGTGTACGAGGAAGAAAATCGCACTCTGGTGCCACTGAGTGAAATCCCGCTGCATTTGGTCCATGCGACCATCGCAATTGAAGATAAAGACTTTTATTTTCACCACGGTTTTTCTATCCGCGGCATTGTTCGAGCCGCCTACGCAAATACTCAGGGTGAATCTGTCCAAGGTGGCTCTACCCTCACACAGCAACTAGTCAAACACCGGTTACTTTCACCCGAGAGGACACTAACTCGGAAACTTCGAGAACTGATATTGGCAGTCCTAGTTGAAGACACCTACACCAAACCACAAATACTTGAAATGTATCTCAACCAAGTTCCTTACGGTGGTTCCGCCTACGGCATTGAAGCCGCAGCTCAACGTTACTTTGGCAAGTCTGTCCGCTCTATCTCTCTTGCAGAGAGTGCACTGCTGGCTGGCCTTACTGCCGCTCCCTCTGTCTATTCTCCGTTCGGGACAAACCCTGAGCTCGCCATCGTCCGACAACACGAAGTCTTGCGACGAATGGTTGAAGACGGCTACATCAACGAGCATACTGCCCAGCAGGCCATCGCTGAACCGCTCGCGCTTGTATCGAATACCACAGAGATAAAAGCACCCCACTTTGTGATGTTTGTTCGAAACTTTTTGTCTGATTTATACCAAGAAGAGTACCTCGGAACTGCAGGCCTAACTGTAGTGACTACTCTGGACTACCAGCTCCAAAATCAAGCCGAAGACATCATCGAAACCGAAGTAGCAAAGCTTAAAAATATGAGAGTAAAGAACGGAGCCGCACTCATCTCCAATCCAAAGACTGGTGAGATTCTCAGCATGATAGGGAGTGTCAACTACTTCGATTTTGCGAATGATGGGCAAGTCAATCTTACCCTTCGACCCAGACAACCGGGCAGCTCAATCAAGCCGCTCACCTATGCTACAGCTTTTGAACTGGGTTTCTCCCCTGCATCCATCATCGACGATTCTCCTGTTACCTATTCTGCCGTCGGTGCACCACCATACAGTCCAAAAAACTACGATGGTAAGTATCATGGTCGAGTGACATTACGCGAAGCACTTGCTTCTTCCTACAATATCCCAGCCGTCAAGCTTCTCAATAGTATTGGTGTGAATACACTTATTGATAAGGGAAAAGAGTTAGGTATCAGCACTTGGGAAGATAGGAAGCGGTTTGGGCTTTCACTCACACTTGGTGGAGGTGAAGTTCGCATGATAGACATGGCAGAGGTCTATGGTACCCTAGCCAATGCTGGAGAGAGAGTCAGTCTTAATCCAATTATCAAAATTACCGACTCGACTGGCAGAGTACTCTACGAAAATCCTTGCGTTGATGAACAAATCAACGCACCATGCAACGGAACTCCTGTGCTAGATCAAGGAATCGCCTATCAAATTACCAGCATTCTTTCCGATAACAAAGCGAGAACTCCTGCATTCGGGCCACAGTCAAGCCTTGCGATCCCTGATCAAGAAGTTGCTGTTAAAACTGGCACTACAAATAACTTGCGGGATAACTGGACTTTCGGCTACACATCGGATCGCGTCGTCAGTGTTTGGGTTGGCAACAATGACAACACACCTATGAATGCTGTTGCTTCTGGTGTGACCGGGGCTTCTCCTATCTGGAATCAACTAATGAGACTTCAGTTGTCTGAAGAACAACCACATCGGTTCGCTGTACCGAACACAGTCTTCCAATTAGCCGTCTGTTACTCAGAAACTGGTCAAGTCTGTGGGCAATGTCAAAATGGTAGTAAAGAGTTTTTTGTCAGCGGACAACCACTCCCTGTCTGCCGAACATCAAACACACCAACAACCAGTGAAAAAAATCAAATAGATGCTCGGGCAAGAAGAGCTAATTTTCAGATCAGATCAATTCAATAGCACTTAGAGATTCATTAAGTACAGAAAAAAAGAAATACAGACAGTAAGTAAAAAGAGAACCGGTGCAACCAACTTTTCCAAAAACATACTCCGTTTTTGGCGTTCCTTTGTTTTCTTTTTTTCTTCACGGGATCGACGCTTCTCTTCTTTTTGCGCCTCTCGCTCGCGCACCATTTCTTCAATATCTTTTGGGTGAATTGTATCAACTACAGCCATACTGCTCCCAATTTCTCTCCGGCCAGCTGTTATTAATTTTAACTTGGCCTGATTGCTGTATCTCTCAAAACGTGTGTTCTCTCGACGATCAAATCAACAACTTGTTCAATCGACAGGTCACTACTATCTATCAACCAAGCCTCAGGCACCATCTTGAGTGGATCAGAGGCCCTGTTCATGTCCTGCAAATCCCTCTCCAGCAACTTCCTATATACTTCATTAAAAGATATGTCCTCGCCGCGTGTTTGCAGTTGCATATGTCTGCGCTTTGCTCGGACAACATCTCCAGCGGTTAGATATATTTTGAGCTGTGCATCAGGCAAAACTCGATAAGTAATATCTCTGCCTTCCATAACCACATTGGTCTGTGCCGCAATCTCTTGCTGCTTCAGTACCAACACGCCTCGGACCTTAGGGAGCACAGCGACCTGGGATGATCCAGTACTCACCTCCTCCGTTCTAATTTTCCAAGAAATGTCTTCATCATTCAGTAAAACTGTTGTCAGACGCCCGTCCCGTTCATCCTCGAGTGGGTTGCGCATTTCCAACTTTGACTTTTCGATCAGCTCAACCAGTGCTGGCTCATCAGAAAAGGCGAGGCCATGCTCCAGCGCCAAATACGCAGTTACCCGATACATTGCTCCAGTATCTACATACAAAAAATCGAGACGTTGAGCAACAAGACGAGAAATGGTCCCTTTTCCTGCCGCTACAGGACCATCAATTGCTATTTGAAAAGATTGAGGCATAGACTTTGGTCTGGGCAGGCCGTCGAACTATTTGCGACGCTTTGATTGACGTGGGGTTGCTTTCTTTGCGGTGACCTTCGGGACAGTTGTCCGTTTGTTCTCACCCCAGTCTTCACGATCGGATGTGAGCAAGCCGCCCAAACCAACCACGATCAGAATAAGAGGCCACAAGTTCCAGAACTCACGTGGCAACATCCCCAAGTTGGAAGCTAAAAAAATTAGCCCCATAATAACTAATGCAATGGGCCAAAAGACTCGTTTGGGCATGAACTACTCCTTTGGAGGTTGAATAAGTACTACGGCTAAATACATTAAACCGAAGAAAGACATAAAAGTCGAGAGGCAATTCACTACCAACGGTTTTTCATGATGCGTTCAATTGAGCGTTGCTGTGTACGTTTCTTAATTTTTTCCCGTTTCTCAAACTGTTTTAACCCACGACCAACGCCGATCTCAACTTTAATTTTATTGTGAACTAAGTGTATGCCCAGTGGAATTATCGTGTTGCCCTTTTGCGCAGTGATTTCTTCAAGCTTTAGAAGCTCCTTTTTTTTCAAAAGCAATTTGCGGGTACGTGTTGGCTCATAATCTCGATTATCTGAGAACTTGTAGGGCGTGATTTGTGCATTCAACAGATATGCTTCCCCACCCAAAAGCTTAACGTAACTCCCAGATAAACTCCCACTCTTATTGCGCAAGCTTTTTACTTCAGATCCAATCAAAACAATACCACACGTGTATGTCTGTTCAATCGAGTACTCAGTCCGGGCTTTTTTATTTAGTAGCAATACCATACCTGCAATTATACCGCTCATTGCCCAGGTCTGGACTCACAAACGAACTTCAAAGACAGTGGCACCACTTACTGCATAGGCTGCACCCGATTTCTCGTTGACTACCAAACCCGTCACCGCGCCCAATGACTGATTATTGATCTCACGGATAAACTCACCCGTTTTGGCGAGCGTAACCAAGCGATGCCGAGCAGGCTCCAAAACATATACATACTGACTTTCGGCATCAGTCACAACTTGTATTGCAGAATCAAACGGTTCAGGCAAACCGGCGATCTCTAACTCTTGTTCTTCACCACTCGTGAACTTGCGAAGTGAACCATCACTGCTGCCTAACCAAATATCACCATCAATTCCCATGCTCACTACCGTAGTAAAATCTAACCCCTGAGTTACTTGTAACCATCCAATAGGATCTGAGTAGCCATCATCCTGCCGGGCATACCGATATATGTTCCGCTTAACTGGGTTGAACACGTACACATACCGATCAAAAGCCCCAAGTAACTTGCCCTCATTATTAGACTCCCCTGGATCTTTCACGAGATCAAGTTGTCGTTCTGGTTCCAACTCCAGAGCGTGAATACCGTCACTCAAAAAGAGTGCTCTATTTTCAATCGATGCCATGCTCTTTAAGTTGCTCAGTGACTCAACGGAAAATACTTCAGGTTTCTTCTGATCAAGATCGAGGGCGATAAGCTGTCCCTGTTCAGCATCGAGAAACAGTGCCTTGCGCCCAGCGATTCCTGTGTGGCTAGTAACAAAGTTACTAATAACCAATCGCAAGTCATAAAAAACCGGAAGCTGATCAAGAGTATCTCTTCCTGAAATAAGGGTCGCAACCTGCCTGGAATTTTGCAACTGTTCATCAAACAGTGCCACCATGTGAGGCTTCTCTTGGTACGTCGCCTTGAGCGCTTCTAGCTCACGTATCACTGATTCGACAGAATCACGAGCTTTCAAAGGTTCTTCCTCAACTTGTGCTTGTGCTGCCTGTACCTGGGCAGCTAAAGGATCAATCAGCTCCTGAGCTCGCTTGACTTCATTACTTCTTTGTCCCAATAGGTAAACACCCACCACCACTACAACCAACGCGATAAGTACAATCACCCCCAAGAGCATTTTTCTTTTGCGTGATTGGGTCACTGACTCATATGAACTCTCTGTTCCCACTGCATCTGGCTTTTTAAGCAAACCGATGAGTTTTTTTGTCAGTACTTTTAGTCCTTGAATGAACCAATGGATCAACAGCCACAACCACTGCCCAAAGGACGCCAACACCGAGAACGTTCCTCGAAGTAATTGAGTGAGGCGGAAAATGTAAGTTTTTGTTGGCTGTGGAGTTTCTTCTTTGGTATTTTTCGCAGTTAGGTCAACCGCTACTGACTCATCTCTATCTGATATTGTTTCTGTCTGTTCGGATTGTGGTTGGACTGCTGATTCAGCTTCATGTGCTTCGTCACTCCGTGACTCAGGAAAAGCTATACCATGACCTGTGGCTTCCATTTCAGCTTCGTACTCATGAATAAATGCAAATGAAGAGAGAGAGGAGTTTTCTTGACTATGTACACCTGGAACTATCGAAGTAATTATTGTGTCAATGTCGTAGCCTTGCTTAAACTTAATCTCAACTTCGCCCAGGAATTGTGCAGCTTGTTCTGTAACCAAAACACATACATCACTTTGTTGGTGGTTGCCCTCAACCAACTTCAAAGACTCACCCGAGCTCAAAATTGTGCCTGCTTTATTTCCTCGTTTCAGAAAAACCGCTCCACAATACACCGCAAATATTACTTGCTGGTGACTAATAAGCGCGGCCGCCACAGAAAATTGACACTCAACCCGTTGACAATGCTGCAAGGCGGCATTGAGTTTGGTATGCAGTTCTTCTGCTGAATTAATTGTTTCGGCGAGTAATATACTGGCCACATCGCGACCAGCATTGCTTGCTTGTTTACCAGAAATCGCCAAGGCAGCAATAAATCGATGCGGAGAACTGTGTGTCCCTTCAATAACATGGGACCAGCCAGCAAATTGAGGCAGGCCGACTATAGGCGTGACGTGCACGTTCGGCATTATCCGCATTGTACCACAACCTGAACCATCTCTTTCTCAAGTTGATCCTAGTATACATTCTAAAAAAACTTAAAAGTAACAGTATTCAATAGCGTCTTTGACGCTCTACTGCTATAACACAATGATGTAAAAAAGGACGACACCCAGCGATACCGCAAAGTGGAGGTAGCTGAGGAACTGTAAATATGCTGAAAAGGGCGTACTGACTGTGTCTTTCATGAGGCTCACTTGCCTGATCACAATAAAAGCAAAAAAAACATAGAGAAACGCACAGGCTATGAACAAGAGTTTAAAAACGCTCAAGAGCAAGTCATTGAAAAATAGGGGGTTTTCGATTGAGACCCCAAGGGTGGAAGGGAGTTGTAGTAAGGCTGTAAGCATACTTAGTTAACCCTTCCTTCAATTTTCTCCCGTTCCTCTTCCAAAATGAGCTCGTTTATCAAACTGGTCACTTTGGTTGGGTGAGGAACTCGATCGAACTCAAACTCACGCTTCTCAGCTGCTGTTTGGATTGTGACTTTACCGTAATCAAATAACGCCGCGAAGAATCCTCCCGAACTCGCTGTTGTGTCCTCAATATTGTCAATTTTAGCTGCTGAAACATTCTTATATATTAGGGAGTGAAAATCAACGTCGATGATGCGCTCATCAGTAACAATGTAAACGTTGTAAAACCATTTGAGAAATGACTCCAAAACAAACCCAAAAACTAGAAGAAACCACCCAACAGCTGCAGCCACGCCCAACCCTGCAGGGATCAGTTCGCGAAACACTGGTACTGACCCGAATAAAAATGGAAGCAGTAGCATAAAAGTAGCAGTAGTGATCCAACCCAGTTGAGTGATTGGATGCTGCCTGAGCACTAAAATAACTTGCTCTGAAGTAGCCTGGCCACTAAAGGCAATATTCTGCGGCTTAGGAACATACGCTGCAAACCAAGAGCGAGAAGGCTTCTCGTGCTTCATAACATCAGAGTAATCGTCGATATGACGACGTGCGGAGGATGACTTCTTAGCCTGCTTATGAGCACGCTGCGAGTTAGAGTGTAAGTGCGGCATAGGTGCAGACGCTTTCTTTTGGGCAGTTATGTCTTTTCGTGCATCGAACACATCAGGCATTACCACATAGTATATCACAAAGAGGTTGAACAACGGGAAATTTTTACCAGCTGACTCTGCGTACGATTGAGTGAGATTGTAATAGTTTAGCGCTTGAGAATAGCTAAAAAAGTATCCTGACCGACTTCAACCTTCCCAAACTGTTTCATTTTTTTCTTACCCTTGGCTTGTTTCGATAAGAGTTTTTTTCTCCGCGTAACATCGCCTCCGTATAACTTCGCAGTTACATCTTTGCGGTATGCTTTAAGCGTCTCTCGAGCTATCACCGCCCCACCAATAGCGGCCTGGATGGGAACCTCAAAAAGCTGTCTTGGCAATGCTTCTTTAAGTTTCTGAACAATTTGTCTCCCCTGAAATTCTGCCCGTTCTCGCACCGAAATAAAGCTCAAAGCCTCAACCACTTCATGGTTCAACAGTACGCTGACTTTAACAGCATCAACCGGCACAAACGATGAAATCTCATATTCCATCGAAGCATAGCCAGAAGTTAAGGACTTTAGAACATCATGAAAGTCTGTGATCAGTTCTGCCAGAGGAATCTTGCACTCAAGGGTCATCCGCTGTCCCACTGGATAGCTCTGGAGCAGCTCACCTCGCCGCTCACGAACTAAGTTGAGTATGTCACCCATGTACTCCTTCGGGGTAAACATGTGGACAGAAGCAATTGGCTCTTTTATTTCTTTTATGTGCGATGGATCAGGCATTTCAGCTGGAGTGTGTACGATCTGCTCTGCTCCATGAGTGAGTGTCACTTTATAGGTGACCGACGGCATCGTTGCAATCATAGACAAGTTAAACTCGCGATCCAGGCGTTCTAAAACAATCTCAGCATGAAGTATCCCCAAAAAGCCAACTCGCAAACCGCTTCCCAATGCCACCGAGTGTGCACCAGTATACTGCAACGCAGCGTCACGGAGCGCAAGCTTTGATATGGCGTCTTGTAAGAGAGTAAACTCTGCCGAGTCAGTTGGATACACCTCCATGTATACCATTGGTTGAGGTTCTCTAAACCCTGGCAAAATTGCTGTAGCCTTACGCGAGGCGGCTGTAACGGTGTCACCTATCTTGAGTGCACGAACATCTTTCAAACCAGTCGCTATGTATCCGACTTCCCCAGCCCGCAATATTTGACATGGCTGCATTGAGGGCTTGAACACTCCCAGTTCAAGTGGCGTGAAACTTATTTGACCAGCAAGCAAATACAACTTCTCTTTCGCTAGTGACCCATCTACAACTCGAACCATGGCTACTGCCCCTCTATGGGTATCGAAATGTGAAGTGATGAGTAAAGCTCGGAGTTCAGCTTCTGGATTACCTTCTGGTGGGGGAATTCGCTCAATCACCGCATCGAGAACTTGTGCAACATTGAGGCCACTTTTGGCTGAAACTAAGAGAATGTCACTCTCTTCACAGCTACAAAGCTCCATAATTTCCAAACACACCCGTTCTGTCTCTGCTGACTGTAAGTCAACTTTGTTCACAACTGGAATAACAACCAGACCGAGTGCGCGTGCCTGCTCAAAGTTAGACAATGTTTGTGCTTGAATGCCCTGGGTCGCATCAACCACTAAGAGAACCCCCTCACAGGCTGCAAGCGATCTACTGACTTCGTATCCAAAATCAACATGGCCCGGAGTATCAATTAAATTAAGTATATAACCTTTGTAATCCATTCGAGCAGGTGCTAACTTGATAGTAATACCTCGCTCTTGTTCAATCGGGTTACTATCCATGTGGCGTTCGTGAAAGTTGAGTGGATCAACAGCACCCGTCAGCCGCAAAAAACAATCAGTGAGAGTGGTTTTGCCGTGATCAATGTGCGCAATTATTGAAAAGTTGCGAATGTACTTCATGAGAATCTCAACATATCTAGCGTTCACATGCGTTCATTCACCAGTCAGACGCAGGTTTTGAATTATTTTTTCTTGGCAGCGACTTTTTTAGTCGATTTTGTAGCAGTTTTGGCTGCTGTTTTGGGTTTTGCCTTAGCAACGGATTTAGTTGCTGGTTTTGGTTTTGCCTCGGCAGACCCTGCGGCTGACAGTTTTTTACTCAGCTGGCTCTTAAGTCTGGCTGCCTTATTGGCGTGAACGAGGTTTCGTTTGATAGATCGGTCAATCGCTGAAAAAGCTTCGCTAACTGTTTCCAGTGTAGGTGTAGCTTGAGCAGTACTCAACACGGTACGAAGGCGAGATCTAACTCGATTGTTCATAACAGCTTTGCGCTTACTGCTTCTCAAAGCTTTTTTGGCGTTTTTTAGTAATGGCATAGAGGACGGATTATACTCTAGTCTTCGCTTGTTTTCAAACGCTAGAAACATAAATCCAAAACTTCGTCTATAATACAAAATAACCAACACAGTAGTGCGCTATGTTTCCACTTTCCAGACTTCCCTTGCCTAAACTGTTCAGCACCCGAACTGCTTGGTTGGAACAGCAACAAACCTCAATCTTGTCGGCGGCACTGATCATTACCCTAGCAAACGTGGTGTCCTCGATATCTGGTCTTATTCGGCAAAGACTCCTGATTTCAGCTTTCTTTAATACCCAAACTTCTAGGGAAGCATTCGAAGCATTACTTGTTGCCTTCCAAATACCCGACACCATGTTTCAGTTGATTGTTTTGGGAGCACTCTCAGCCGCTTTCATTCCAGTTTTCTCTTCACTGAAAAAACGTGATGCCGAGCAAGCATTCATGATGAGCTCGATTGTGATGAATATAATGGTCATCACCTTTCTGATCGCAAGTGTTCTTGTTGCAATTTGGGCCGAGCCAATCACTCTGTGGAGAACTGGAGAAGCCTTCACACCTGAACAAATCACAATCGTCACCAACTTGACTCGGATAATGTTAGTAGCCCAAGTTTTCTTCGCCATATCGAATCTACTCTCGGCAGTTCTTCAATCCTATCAGCGCTTTATTTTACCGAGCATCGCGCCCATCCTGTACAACATTGGCATTGTGATTGGTGTGTACACCCTTGAGCCAATACTAGGCATTTACTCTGCAGGATTCGGCGTCTGTCTGGGCGCATTCTTACACATGGTGATTCAACTTCCTCTAGCGTACAAGCTTGGTTTTCGGTTCCGCTGGTCACTCAATCATACTTTTCCAGGCGTCAGAGAACTGTTGAAGCTCATCCCTGCACGAGTTTTAACCATCGGAATTACAGAAGTGCAAAACTTAAGTTTAGGTTTTTTCGCCACCTCACTTGGCAACTTGAGCTTCGTGGTCATCCGGCTTGCTCTCACATTAATGGCATTACCCATCAGGATTTTTGGTGTACCGATTAGTCAAGCTTCTCTTCCCTTTCTATCAGAACAATCAGAAGAACGAGATCGTCAAAAATTCCGTGATTTAGTACTTCAGTCACTCAACCACATTTCTTTTTTTGCTTTGCCAGCATCCGTTCTACTACTGGTACTGCGTATTCCGATCGTGCGTTTGCTCTTTGGCACCAGCAACTTCCCATGGTCGACTACACTAGATACTGGCCGAGCTGTTGCTATCATTTCACTTTCGGTAGCGGCTCAAGCAATGGCCCAACTCTTGATCCGCGGATTCCACGCCTTGAAAGACACCCGCACACCGCTTTACGTCACCATCGCCACGGTTGGTAGTTATTTGTTGGGCTCTGCCTATGTGGTCTTTTTTACGGATTGGGAAGTGCTTGGCCTTGCACTCATTACGTCTCTGAGTGCTTTTCTCGAGCTCGGTTTATTCTTGGTTCTCTTTCACAACAAAATCGGCAACATACTTACCAGCACTCTTTGGGTCCCCCAGCTTAAAATGATTGCAGCCAGCTTTTTCATGGCGGTGTTTTTATACTTGCCATTCAGAATTTTTGATGAGCTCATCTTCAACACAACCAAGACAGTTGAGCTGATTGGCTTAACAGTCACTACGGGGACGATAGGTATGCTTGTCTATATATACTTTGCTGCCCTCTTGGAAATACGAGAGTTACAACTCGTAACTACTATGTTGCGCTCATTGAATAAGTGGCGATCCAACCTCATCAGAACAAATGAGTTCTTGGTTGACACAACCATGGATGATAATCCCCTTTAGGATCAGCTCCACCATTCGTATGCCACTGCCCCATTTAGATCAACTCACCCCTTCACTCAAGTATTTCCTTGACTCGTGACAAGTGATACTATGGAACGTACTGAATGAAAAAACAGCCTGCCAAACTTCAGATTAATCTTATTCCTAAGGACCCTTTTTTTGAGTCAATCATTGGACGTTCACTCCGTTGGGCGTTGTCTGCTGGAAGATACATCGTGATTTTCACTGAGTTGGTAGTAATTGCCAGTTTTGCGACTCGGTTCACACTCGATCGCCAAGTAACCGACCTCAATCAAGAGCTTCTCCAAAAGGAGTACATTATCGAATCTTATGGTTCACTTGAGAGTAAATTCCGGAGCGTTCAAAGAAAAATTGATGAGTACGAACAGATCGAGCAGGAGAATAACATTACAGAAGCATTTCCAAACCTCAGCGCGGTTACACCACAGGGAATTCAACTGACTGATCTGACCATTGAACCAACCTCAATCACTGCCAGTGGACTGAGCACCACACAATCAGCATTCAACCTCTTTGTTACCAATCTTCAAATCTCTCCAGATTTTTTCAACGTTACTATAGATAGTATCGAGTCGAACGAGGATGATAAAACACCAGGTTTTTCCTTTAAGGTTCGTGCAAGCACCCAAGAGGTAAAAAAGATAACGACAGAAAAAAAACCAGCAGAAAAAACAAATATTCTTGACAGAACACAAGGTTTATAGCTATTGTTATGAGCAACCGTACAAAACAACTTTCCAGCGCACTCAATCATTTCTACCAAAACCCAGTAGCCAAAGTTTCCATTGAGTTGATACTTACCATTGGCCTAGTCTTATTTCTTGGAGTTTTTGCAGTCAGACCGACACTACTTACTATGTCTGATCTAATTAAAGAAATTGACGACAAAAAAGCTCTTGATCGCAAGCTTGCTCAAAAAATCGCAGCACTTGCTTCTGCTCAAACGGAGTACCTTAGTCTGGAAAACCGCTTGAGCGTTCTAGAGGAAGCAATACCGAGCAATCCTGATGTAGTTCGCGACTTAAAGATCATTGAGAAGATGGCTAGCGATTCTCGGGTGATCATCACCAGTGTCAGCATTGAAGAGCTTCCCAAACCCATCTTGGGAGAACTTCCATTCGAGAAACTTACTCGTTCAACCATTGTCACCAAAGTTAACGTATCAGGTGACTACCCAACTATTCGCGCACTTGCGGAAAACCTCAAAAATAGTCGTCGCACCTTTGTGATTGAGAGTATCTCATTCAACCTCAGCGAAGATCGAGAAGCTCGCCAGCTGCGTGCACAGCTAACTATCAGTATGCCTTACTACGGAGCCCAGTAATGCCAAGAGTTAGCAAAGACATCAAGCAAGAAATCATAAGTCTGAGACATAATCAGTATTTTCTCGCCCTCTTGGTGTTGTTATTTGTTTGTATTATTGTCTGGACTTCAGTGAGCATTGTTACCTCACAGAAAGAAACAAAGGTTTCGCCCAAACTCCAGCAAATGTCAGTGCCACTTACTCCTCTTATTAAGACGGAAACTCTAGTGGAACTTGAACTCAAAAGAACATATGGTGAGAGCGAGCTTGCCGAATTTCCAATTTACAGAATAATAACAAGCCAAGACGGTCGCCAAACTAGAGCCGTACCTATTGATACTCCTTTAGACGAAGTGCAAGCGTTTCAACAAACTCGTCGGCCCATCACCCCAACCGCAACTCCAACACCAGCGCAACCTTCATTCCCAACCAACCAACCGCTAGATAGTATCGATGAAAGCGGCACAGAATCCGATTCACCTTTCACTCCATCCTCGTCTCAAGATGAGGGAGCTTTGTAGAGATGAGCCAAAATACATGACATCTAACCATATCAAACCAACTGTTTCGTATCTTCTTCGCGTTGCGCCTTCAGTACTTTTTTTCTACAGTAATAGTACGTGTACATCCCACACACTTTTTTTTAGTGGCAAGCACATCATTTTATGAGTTTTTTCGGTAGTAAGCCAGGCACACCATCAGCTGCAAAACCACTCAGAGGGAACAAGAAGTTGTTGGATAAACGCATTCCTACAATTGCTGGTGTTGCAGTACTAGTGTTTGGATTAATTGCCGGTGGTGTTCTCTTCAGTCAGGGAACCGCCGTCTTTTCTCCTCGAGCCACCCCCCAAACCACTCCTAAGAGCATCAAGATTACTAACCTCACTGAATCAAGTTTTACCGTCACTTATCTTACCGATGCTCCGAGTGAAGGCATAGTCAAGTATGGAACCGATCCAGAAACACCAAATTCACGTTCTGCTCAAGTTGCAACTGACGATCGAGTTCAGTTGGGAACCAGCACAACTACCCAGTTTAATCTGCACCACATTACCATCAGAGGACTTCAACCAAAAACAACGTATCACTACATCATTAGTGCGAGTGGATCGGAATACGACAACAATGGACAGCCTTTCTCTATCACCACCGCAGAGCGAAGCGGCGCACCGACTGCTGCTAAAACAATTTATGGCTCAGTAAGCAATCAGACTGGCACCCCTGCTGAGGGTGCTATTGTGTATGTTTCGTTTGAAAACGCTGGTCTCCTTTCTTCTCTGGTAAAACAGTCTGGTAGTTGGGCAGTACCCCTTTCAAACGCTCGAACCCCAGATGGTACCAGCTATGCCCAAGTCACCGATGAAACGTTACTGGCAATTTCCGTTCAAGGCCTACAGGTAAACTCAACTACTCAGGCATCACTCAGCGTTGCTGAAGCCCAACCAGTGGCAGCACTCACTTTAGGTGATGGGGCGCTAGGAAGCTTAGGCAACCCTTCAACGGCAACCGAATCTGGTCAAGCATTAGTCTCCGAATCGGAAAACACGCAGCAAGTAGCATCTTCTAGTTCAACACCAGAAGAAACAACCCAACCACTTGGTGAAGAACTTCCCGAACCTGATGCTATGGAACAAACAGAGGAGGCATCGGAAAGCAGTCAAACAAGTTTGCTCGCTGAGAATTTGGGGAGTGAACCGGTTGTGGATGAAACAGAAAGTCTGAGCTCTCCTCTGGAGTCAACAGAATCAGCAGCCGTTACCGTTGTGGATACTACAATTGAATCCCACCAGGTTATCCACACACAAACACCCGTCATTACTGGTACTGCTGCACCAAACGTTGTCATTACTATTACGGTTAACTCAGAAACACAGATTACTCAACAGCTTGTCGCAAATCCTGATGGCACATTTGAACTTGATCTAGAGAAGTTGAAGAAAGAGCTGGAGCCTGGAGAACATACCGTTTCCTACTCGTACACAGATCCTCAAACGGGACAACTTGTCAACAAAACTATTACATTCACCGTAACCGGCACCGAGAATCAGCTTGCCCAGGCAAGTACCACCCAAAGCAAACCGTACGGGAGTGGTAACCCAGTTCCACTCATTACCACCCCTAGCCCTTCACCAATCATTGCCAGTAGTTCTGCTTCCCCGTCGCCAATAGCTTCAGCTACTGCCACTCCATCTACGCGAAGTGCACTTCCTTCCACTGCGAGCGGCATTCCTACCTCAGGCTCAGTAGGCACTACCTTCACTCTCGTCTTTGGTGGACTATTCTTCATTATCTCAGGCGTCTGGAGCTTTTGGATTGCACAACAAGTTGGCTCTCAATCAAAAGCTTGAGCTTAAAATCCTGTTCACAAACCTGAATGATGTGATTGCCTAACTGGCTTGATTTTCAGGCATCCGTGCTAGAGCCGATCTCACACCATATCGATTCATTAGGTCGATTACCAACTCGGCAAAATCTAGTCCATACTGTGCGTTAGCAGCAGCTAGTGCATCCTGGTAATCATAGCCAGCATGCAAATATCGGCTAGCATATTCTTCGGCAGTAGCATAAAAATTAAGGTCCAAACGTCGACTGTATTGTGAGTCTTGTTCTGTCATTGCGCAATTATACAATCAGTTTTTTCTCAGCCGTAGCCAAAAGTGATGAAAACTTATAGAATGGAGTTAATGTCTGAACTACCTGGAATGGGTGCACTAACTGCTGTGACTTTGGGATCACCTGAACTAGCTCTTGTCGTCCCACGTAAGAATCGCAAAAATGAGCCAAGTGCACCTGCACATGTAACGGCACCCTTAGTCCAAGAAGAAAATGAAAAACTCGCTACCCCAGAATCCACAAAACCCATTGCTGTACTCTGCTTGAATGGCAACGTTTATAATCCAACATACTACACGCTCGGCATTGAGCCATCGGGGAAGCTCCATTTGAATCAAACAGCTGATGCTGATTTCAACGGCTTAAGTACAGGGTCAATCGTCGATCTACCAACACCTCGTTTCTCTATGTCCCGTCACCAACCAGAGGCTATTTACTCTCTTGGGTTGGGTGCGACCGAGGTCCAAGTCCACGGCTCATGGCAAACTGCTCAGAAAACAACTCTTAAACTTGAGTTGACCAGGATGATTTCTGGCCAAGAAAGCACACTTTCACTGTCTCCTGACGAGTTTGTCGACTTATTTCTTGGCAATGATGAACAACAAGCGCCAGACCCCCATGATCGAGCAAGCTTTTTCGTCATACCTTGCAGTGGCTATCATGACTTATTAGGTATCAACCTGAATGATGAAGACCGCCCCGTGTATATCATCATTGGCCCTGAACCAGATGCCACCAGCTTCGAAGAGCTCAGTCCTAAGAGTGTTGTCCTGGAATTTTTGGATTCAATCGATAAAGCGTTAGTGAGTAGAGGCAACTTTGTTGTCGAAGAAGTCCATCAAGCAATTACTCAGGCAATGCAGGACGGGCTGATTAAACCAAACAGTGCTGATGTGGTTGCGACTCACAAGCACCAGTTCGAGCTCATGGTTCGCCTCTACAGAATCAAAGCATTACTGTTCGCACATTCAGTCAAAAATGTTGATGATCCTAAGCTTCACTACATGGTTCCATTTTTGCGTTTTTATAAGCATCACCCAGTGTTTAGTAAGTTACAAATCATGCTCGGCGGTGCACCATCAGTTACGCTTTCATCAGATTTGCTAACTAACCTCACTGATACACTGCCAACTACCAGCCGCCCCAGACACTCTCTCAGTCGGCAACCTTCAAAAAGCAGAAGTCTGCCCATAACAGCAAATGAGCCAGATCAAGACCG
>CAZBTU010000018.1:17944-22530 GCA_964494905.1 uncultured Pseudomonadales bacterium
AACCTTCAAAAAGCAGAAGTCTGCCCATAACAGCAAATGAGCCAGATCAAGACCGAGGGGCACTCCTTGCTGATAATCCTGTGTCTGAGCCCGAGCCCGAGTCTGAGCCCGAGTCTGAGGACTCTAGATTGATTATTGATGATACAAAATCTGCCCCGACAACCGAACCAGCTGACAGCAAACCAACAACGCAGCGAGAAGCTAGAAAAAATGTGGACAAAGAACCTCAGTCAACCGCCAAATCCCGAAACACTGTCCTAGAACTAATATCGGAACCTATTCCAGAAACCAAAGAAGGTATTGTTGATTTAGCCTTAAAACTTATTGAACCAACTTTGGATCTCTTTCCCACGGGCATGACAGAAACAGAACTTCTCGCCAATCACGCATTACTACAGTCTGTTTTGAGCACTCTCTACACTCTTGTTGAAAGATATCAAGCTTTTCCTGCACCAGATTGGAAATACAGCCCAGATGTCGGCTTTGTTCCCCTCCTTGATAATTTTTCTAACCACTCTGTTTTTTGGTTAACCGGTAGAGAGCTTGCTCTTATGTTCCATAATGACTTCACACTACTTTCTTCGTTTAGTCGTTACACATCTGATGTAAGCTACCTATTGTGCAGTGGTATGGTGGGCAAGCTTTGTACCGTGCCAGAACTGCAGAGACTTAGTAGTCAGGAACTTCTCGAACAAACTAAATCTTCAAATAATCCTGATGTGTCTGAAAATTACTATGGAATCCGCTCGCTTCTAGATAACATGCTGTGGATTAAGAACCCAACAATCGAGACTGCAGATATCATACTCAAGTGCCAGTACCTCATCGCTGTTCAATCTAGACTCAGACATTTTAGGCAAGAAAAAAACTTAGCTCGTATCTGGTCAGAAATGGTATCTGTCAAACAATCTCTGGAAAAAATAGTTCAATTTGATAAAGCAGTTCGAGATCTTTCGTATCTCCAGCCAGCCCTCACTTAACTTAAGTCTTTTTTCCACTAAAGCGGATTGAATGGCTGACTCATGCTTGGCACGCATCAAACCAACAAATGTATATCTGAAATGATAAATTCATAAAGTGTCTACTGTTAACTCACTAGAATCAAGTTTCCTGATTGGTACTGCATTGTTGGCGCTGACTCGAATTTTGCATCGATAGAATAAGACCCATCACTATGCTTTAGCAAGTCTAAACTCTCAAGTATCACTAAACCGTCCCCTGCTGTAACCTTGGTGGCAAGTACCTCCGACAAGCGATCTGCTAACCCTCCTTCATGCCCCTGGTTGCAGCTGATAATCGCAATTGGTGAACTGGGTGGAAATACTTCAGGCTTCAGAAGCTGTATAAAAGCTTCTACACTATGCCAGAGTTCACCTCGCGTACGCTTAGTCACTTCCAAGACTTCATTTTCTGTTCCTGGCATCGGCTTGCTCAGTAAGGCAGCGGAGACAACACTTCCGTCACTTAGACGCACTCCAGCAGTGTGACCATGGGTAGCTACTATCGAATAAGCGTTTGGTTTACCAGCTCTAGCAAATGCTCTCACAGCAACAAAACGCCTAAACAAATCGTACAGGCTATCGAACTCAAAAATATAGGGGCAGATATCTTCTTGTCTTGAAGAGATAGTGAGCTTATCGAGTTCAGCCCCAACCTCATAGAGAAATCCATTACTATCATCATCTTGAAAATAGAGCGCGCCTATTTTTGTTGTATTATTTGCTCGCATGCCAAGTAAGGTCTCCGTTGGATAACGAGCAAAAGATGCAATATTGGCTGTCTTAGAGTCTGCTAGCTGCTCCGTAATCCCCGGGCTGACGTTTTCCAACTCCACAATTTTTGCCAAATTGCAGGCAGTTAAATTAAATCTTGAGTAAAACGGTGCATCCCAGATTTTTTTCATCCTCTCCCACTGCAAAGGTAGAGAAAATATGTCGACCGAAGTCTGAGGCAACAGTGTACTGTACGCGTCTTTCATACTTCGAGAAATTATTTGATTCATCGAATTTCTGACCTGATTTTGCAGTGGCGGCGGCAACCTATCTTTGAGTAATCCCATGTTAAACAATAAACTCAGTAATCGCTGGTGCTGGATGTTATCTGCAACCTGCTTGTGGGCAAAAGCAATAACATCCTGCGCGAGCAACATATCATCAAGCTCTGTTGTGTCGTTCAATGACCAATCATCTAACTCTTTGATTGCAACAACAGAGGCAAGTTGCGCCATAGCATCTGGCTGGGACAATTCGTCTAAACCAGAAAGTATCTGTTTCAGACGATCAGTATAGTCATTCCCCGGATTTTCTGCCGCTAGCCTACAGAGCTGTTGAAAAAAATCCTGGCTACTCAATTCATGAAAAGAAACAATGTTGCTTGAAAAAAAAGAAATTGCCTGATCAATCAAACCAAACTTAAGAAGTATTGACATATAGTTTCTGGGGTAGTTTTGTGCAAAACCACTCTGAGAGAAAAGCTCACACACCTGCTGCACAAAGTCTCTATTCTCTGAAGTGTTCAAAATGTGTTGAACAATATTTTCCACATCTTGGTTTGAAAAGTTTTTGAAGCGTTGAAGTTGTGCAAGCGCATAATCGCCATATCCCTCCTCGATCAAAGGTTGCAAATATAACTGAATATAGTAAACAAATTGATCTGATGATCTGTATTTCTCAAGTAATAGATCCCCAACTTCCCCAGCCTGTTCTCGAGCACCAACCGTAAGTAACGCAGCAATCAGGCTATGGCTAGGCATGCCGGAACCACTTTTCAAAATTGTTGTGGCTACATCGCTACAAACTTCTGACGCTCCAAGTAAAATGAGCGAATCTAAGAAACTCGTTGTTTTTTTGAGTAGCAAGAATGATCCTGAACTGCGAACAGCCTCCAGCACCATCATGGCTGTAGCAACATCATGAACCATAACGCAAATCTCAAGTATGATACCAACCTGATCTGCTAGCTTGATTTCCCCAGGTGATTCAGTAATACGCAACACTAGCCTATTGGCCTCTTCTCTCAGGCTTGATTTAACAGTCTCCAAAGCGGAATCTGGTAAAACCTGTTGCATTTTTTGCACTATGCTCTGATCGCTTAAATCATATAATCTAGAAAAAGAGACACCTGTAACATCATTTGGCAGTATGTCTGCTAACTGCATCGTGAGCTCAAGCTTGAGTTGATCTACATCACTGGTTGATAACCCTAAGGGACCAGAGTTTTTAAGCAAATCTGAAATACCATCGCTTGATGCATGAGAGAACACAAGCTGTATTAACTGTGTAATAAAAATCCGACGCACTGCATCATCGAGAAGCGGATTGTTTTTCAACTCACTGATTACTTTCTTTAATCCAACCCGGAACAACGATTCATTAGCATTCTCAATGCTATGATTGTTATCTCTGATCACTTTTAAGGCATCGGCATATCTACCTGACTCGATACAATCCGCAGCATACTCTAAGATTTCATAAGCATCTTTTGGTTCCTGCAAGTATCGCTGTACTAATTCCGGATCATTGCTGTTCCTCACTGACTCAATAACCGATACAGACTCTGCTACTTCAGGGAATGCGGTCACAACAGACACAAATGCATCTTTTTGCCTTCTGTCTAAATATCCACTTGCGATACTGGCTAAGGGTCTTGATTGAGTCAGTTCGTTGAGAATTTTTGTTAGAATGTTCTGAGATGGAAAGTGTTCCAAAACCATCAACAAGAACGCCTCTTTGGTAGAAGTGTCTGTACCATTACATATCTCATCCCAACTATCATGGATTATGATTTCACACAGTTCATGTTTGTTAAGCCTGTAGAGCTCAGTTACACACTCAATCAGCATCTTGGCAGGAAAAAATAAAAAATAAAATGATGATTCTCTAGGTGAACACACAAGACTTATACGCATTGCTGACTGAACATACGTGCTTGTGAAAGATTTTTTGACCATTCTGTTGGTCATAACTCGCTGCAATTGATAAGAAATGGCCTCGGCTGTTTCCAAATTCTGAGAGCCTCCTATTTTTTTCAAAGCTACAAAAGAACGAGAGTATATATCAATCAATTGGTCATTTTCTTCTGTGAGATGCTCTCTTGCCATAAGTATGGCTTCAGTAAGTTTTTTTCCTACCCATTCACTATCTTCCTGTTCATTAAAAACTTCCGAATATGCCTCTAGCATCCCTACTCTAAATGATTCTGACGGCGCCATCACAATACTACGTGCTAACCCACGATACCTACTTATGTGTTCTTGTCTTTCCTCATCGGGAATCTGCAGAAAGTTGTGCTTCAAATGCGCAAAAACTTGTGGACCATTCAGTCGTGCTAAATTAACTATTCTTGCCCTAGAAGCGTACGCCTCTTCCTTTGCCAGCAGCCGCTCAATCATCTTGGTTTCGAGTAAATCAGCTTCACGGTTTTGTGCAGTAACTTTGTCAACAACTGCTACTTCATTCTGGGACATTGTTCTATTGTACGGCAATGAGTACTAAAAAAGCGCTCTATTCTGGCCTCGACCTATCTTCACACCCAGTTGCCCGAGCATTATTGTCAGCGCTGAGGCGTTTCAAGACTCTGTTCGGGAA
>CAZBTU010000019.1:0-22365 GCA_964494905.1 uncultured Pseudomonadales bacterium
CAAATTGTGCAAAATAGAAAACCCAGTTGGGAAGGATAAACCAACCATTCATAAAAATGGTGAGGAAATAATAAAGAAGGATGTTCTGATTATTGAATGTTGGGAATCGTTTTTTCATCTTTATTCGTTTCGTGACAGATCTGCTTATAGCTCATTATCACGTTCCTTATTTTCGAAATATAGGAATACTACTTGTTTTCAATCTCAAGCGGCGGAGTTTTAAACTCTCGATTTGCATCGTAGACGTAATTTTTGTTATGAGACATAACTTCAAATTGATAGGTGGTATCTGGCTGTAAGTCAGTTAATACGAATTCATGTACACCGACCCTATCTTCAGATTGTACATCGAATGGATATGTTTTATCTAAACCATAATTAACTTTGCCATTTGCGGGATGGTTGGTAACCCAGGAAATTTTGACCGAGGTTGGAGAGAGTATCGCTACTTGAACGTTAGAAATAGTAGTTGGTTCACTAACAAAATTGTAGGTAAATTTAATAATTGCCAGTCCTGCGGTATCGGAAACATCCTGTGTTTTCTCACCCAATGAAAAAGCTAGAGAAACTATGCCACTTTTAGTTGCCGCTATTGTATTGCTTGCACCCCGCTGCATCCCCGAGAATGTGTTTCCGATTGCCAACAAGCCACCCTTAATTACTCTTGGAGAATTTTGCGCAAGTGAGTAGTAGGCATCCCCTATCGAATTAAACACTACACCAATAGTTCTACCCACAGTTTTAAATGCAAGCTGGACTCCGTCTCCAACCCATTTAACCGCCACTTGAACTCCACGACTGGTGCTATTGTTTTTAGATGTAGTCGGTTCAGTTGGTCTTGTGGACTCCAGTTCATGTCTGATCTGTTCTTGTTTTTCTAATGGTAATTTTTGTATCTCCTCCTCGAATTTTTCCTGTTCTTCGGGCGTACTGTTTTGGGAAATTGTATTCGTAACAGTTGCAGTCAATACAGTTTCCACTGAATTTTCTGCTGCATCTTTTGCTGTTACTGAAACTCTGTATATGCCAACATCTAGGTTTTGCTCTGGCGTGAATTCGAAAGGTGCGTATCTGTCGCACTTTTGTTTTGTAGTATCAGTCACTTCGGTGTCGTCACAGGAGTACCACGATTTGTCCATGTTTATCGTATAAAGAGTATGAAGTTTGTAAAGCAATCCCACCCTCTTTTCGACTTTGATCACTATACTTTTTGGTCCGGAAGCTATTTTTGGACCGTTTTCATCCTGCATTTGACTCGGGTCTCCACCAGCTAAAGGATCAGTTACTTCTCCATACAGTGTTAAAGAACTTTTCGTTGTTGAGAAATCATTGGCAGTGATGGGTATGCCGTTGATATATGTTGCTGTAAGCTTTGGAGTAGTGCTGTCCACAAACAAAGTTCTGGAAGCTGTAGTCTCATTGCTTGCGTTGTCAATTGCTTTCACTTTCCATCGCACAATACCTTCCCGTAGCATTCCGTCTTCTTGACCTGAGTTGCTATCAGTACTCCATTCTGAAGATGATTTGGTATAGACAGAGATATAGTTATTGGTCGAGTCTGAGTCGTCAAAATTATCGTACTGGATCACATATGTATTAGTCTCATAGTCAGTTGTTCTGCTTACTGGAATGTTGTCAATTGTAAAGTCACCGCTGGGATTTCCCGAACCTAAAGAGGGATTATCAATTTCCAACACATATTTGGACATTCCTTCGGAAGCGTCAGAAGTAGCTTTCCATGTAAATGTTGGTCGCTTGGAATTGGTATATGCGTTATTACCTGGACTTTCTAAATCTAGACTAACAGGTGCTGCGGTGTCACTAGTAAACGTGTCGGAACTTTCGGAACCAGGGGCTGTAGTATTAGTACTGTCGTCTACTGCCCGCACATACATAGTGTGAGCCCCGTCCGAAAGGACTGTCGAGACTGTGCATGTAAACGCTTCACTTATTTCATCAAATGCTCCGTCGTCAGCTGTGCAGCCTGTCCATGACCCTGATGTGCTATCCATCTGAAATTCGATTGATGAAATCAAGCCAATATTGTCAGTGGCTGTGCCGGTAAGTGCGGGTGTGGAATCTGATGTTGGATCGGGCGTAAGCGCAGTGAGTGAAATGGTTGGCGCGGCAGCATCAGTGTTCAGGCCAATGGCGAACGAATCTAGCTCGGGCGTGTCAGTTCCGACAAAGTTTAAAATTGCTTTGACGGATATTTTTGTTGCAGCAGTAGATAGAGCTTGCATGACCGCTTGGGTCAATTCTGCCTCGGTGTTACTATGCGTAGTAGTATTTGTGGCAGTAGCCCAAGCAGAACCAGTCCAGTATTGCCACGATGAGCCAGACTCGCAGGTTGAGCCATCATCAGTACAGAGCTGGTACTTCACTAAGTCATCGCCAGGTGACGAATCAGTTGCTGTAAAACTATCCCAGCTTTGGACGTCGTTATTTGAATAGGCAGAAGTGGTATAAACACTGTAATCACCCTGTTTGCTTAGGGTACTATCATCCATGATGATTGTTTTGTCTGTGGCCACTTGCAGTCCATATTCGCGTGACTCATTTGCCCCCGTCAAGGTGCCGGTTAATTTCCACCAGCCAGATCCAATATTTGTGTATTCAGTAGAGATTGTTGAACCATTATAAAAAAGACTTGCCACAGTAGCATCGACAGTACCGCCTTCACTGCCGCTAGTATCGTCATAGACGTAAACAGAAAAGTCGTAGGTAGCAGTATCGCCAACATTTACTTCTTGGTAGACTTTCCCGTTAGCTACAGAGCCGATGGTTACAGAATTGCCGCCGTCCGATCCGCGGCCGGAACTGGATGAAAAAGATTGCGAGATATCTACAGGATCACTGGCGCAACGAAAGCCAGTGCCGTTAGTTTCGTCCGAGGGTGGACCGCCCAGAAACAACGTAAACACGCCTGTAGCTGCACCATTAGCCCAACGGCCACCGCGGATGAAACCATACGTTGTTGCATTACTAGTACAGGTATCACAGTGATACAATCTCCCCATACCGTGGGTGGAATTGTAAGAAGAGTTGGCGGGGCGAATGGTGTCATAACTCAAGGTTCCATACCCCGTTAAAGCGGTAAACTCGGTGAAATTAAAAGATCCTACATGGGTTCCAGAATCTGGTTGATTAGCCCGATCAGTAGTAGTGTCATTTGTCCACTCAAAAACATTACCAGGCAAATCCCAAAGAACCGAACCGTTGGAAAGAGTGAGTGTTCGTTTTTGTCCGCCACTGGATTGGTCGGTGTTTGTATATCCCAGGGTGTCATCATTTGATGCCACCAGAGAATATGTTGGAGAATTATCGTTGTGTCCAGAAAATAACGCGCCCGAACCAACTGTTCCATTGGTCCAGTTGGCATTTTGGCCTTCAGCATTTCTTGCCATGCTCATCCATTCGTTATTAGTCTGTAAGTGAGCTGTTGTCGTATTCAAAGAGATTGTTGAACATCTGGATATTGCATTAGTTTGAGAAATATTAACAATTGGGTTCCCCGAAGATACTGAAACAACTTGTCTGCTATTAGCCGCAGTACAGGTTGTGGCAGAGTCCGCGTACGTATTGGCTGAGGTTGTAAGACCGGTAGTTGGGTCTGAGGTGGCAGCACACTTGGCCTCATATTTCTGGACTAAAAAGTTAGTGGTAGAGTAAGTTGCGTCTCCTGGCACTTCCACCCAACCTGTGGGTGGGACTGCTGCTACGCTCCATGCAGAATTATTAGAAGCAAAATCAGGGTTCGTGAGTTTGTTCACGCCGCTTACGGGGTAAGCGCCGCTATTATCAATTGTTACAAAATTTGAGTCATACGTATACTCACCGGAAGTAGCAGCGGTAAATTCCCACGTGTTGGTGGTGTCATTGAAGGCAAAAACGGGTACGGCATGGACAACCAATAACTGTACTATCAGAAAAAGTATGTAAAATGTTTTGACTGATCTGAAAAACTTATCTTGTATTCTTCCCATGAGTATATAGATTCACTATATACAGTTCGGTATTTCTATTCAAGTCTGATCTGGAATTTTAAGTTATACAGGTTTTCTTAATCGGTTGGTTTTAGTGGTGACAAAAATTGTGGGATTATATATGCAAATTAGTCTTTCTATTTGTGATTCACAACAATCTCTACTTTGTCTTCATTGACCAGTTTTATTTACGAGTAATGAACTGGAAAATAATCTCATCAATAAGCGTGAGCTGAATCTGGTTTCTTTCTGCGATCTTCCCAAGTGTGGGCGACTCAACGGTAAAGGCTGTACCTCCCAATTTGGAAACATACTCTACTAAATTACCAGGAACTTCTATGTTCATGACACCATTTTTTACACTAGATAATGGGTGTGATAACGTTGCATGGTGGTCTGTGTCAGGAAATGGTGTGTGTCCTTGCTTTGCCGTTTTTTTTACAGCAGCCTCAGCTATAGCAGTTATTTCTTTTACATCAGGCCTACCTGCAATTACAAAAAATGAGCGTCTAGCGTCACTATAAGAATGCTCGTGAAGATCCAACACGAGTAAATCGTCAACGCCTTTTGACCTAGAATTTATTGCGTCCGCAACCGCTTTGCTCTCGCTTCTCTTAAATGTTCCATAGTCTCGGTTTATAAAATTGTGAGTGAGTTTTGATCTAAAATTTGTCTGTCCTATGTCCACGACTGGAATTATGGTTATCTGATAATTTTGCCTCAGTGAGAGAACCTCAGGAGATTGGCTGGATAATAGTCGCCTACCAAACTCTATAGCAGGAAACTGTGACATTTTTTCGTCTGGATGGTGTCCTGCGATAATAAATATTTGCCCCTTTTTCTGTCCAAGTGGCATTAGATCTAGAGCGAGTATTTCAAGTCCCGGCTGAGTATATTTGTCACCAACTTCACTACTACCGATAGAAGACAAAATAACGTTTTGGTCTTGAAGCTCTTCTAACTGTCTCCTGAACCATTCATATCTCAAAACATCTGTTTCACTAATGCTGCTATGTGGGTCAGAATCGCAATCAACATAGTGCCCTTCACTGCTACCTATGCCATCTTTATTGTGTATTGACGATACGTTACTTAGTTTTGTTTCCTGCATACTTGCAATATACAGCAATTTTTCAAGTAAAATCAGTTGAGTTCATTTCCCAGAAGTGCAAGTTTTAGTTGTACGATCAATTGATTCTCATTTATCAGCATCTGCTGCTACTGTACAAGTTGCATTGATTAAATTATCTGAGCAGGTTGTTGTTAGAGCACAGTTACAGCATTTAAGATTAAACAGTTTACTCTCATTTATATCTAAGAAATGGTCCTACATATAATAAAGAGGCCAAGTATGGATTCATTCGTTGCCGAAGCAAAAAATGTGTCCACACTTGGCACTCGTCTCCCTCGTTTAGCGAGAACTACTTACATACTTCTGAGATCTTCTACTGCTTTCCAGCAGTCGTAATCTGCATAGAAGATAGCTATAGGTAGATTTGTGTCCTTTTGAGTGAACCAGCCGATGAAGGGCTTGTTGAAGATCAGGGGGCTAGGCCCCATCGATATGCCCTTTCTCATGCTGATTCCTGTCGCAACCTTGACGTGGGCACCGTCTCGGTTGATGCGCAGTTTGAACTGCTGATACGCCTGGTCGATGTACCAGTATTGACCACTGGTATCATGTGTGTCAGCCCCACAAAGGAAGCTGATGTCTGGTTTGATGTCGAAATCCACTTCTGGCAGTTTGACCGTGGTGATGTTCTTGGCTGGTTCAAGGTTTGCTGCCATTGTGGTGAACGCGACCCCAATCATATCCAAAGGACCGTTGGGTTCTTTGGTGGGCATGGTCAACCAGAGCGAATCACCAGACTTGGTCTTGATTCTGGCGAGAGGACTGTTTAATCCCTCAACTTTATAGACATCGCGACCAATCTCAGGAATCTCGAAACCAACATGGGTTTGGCCGTCGTAGCCATAGATTTCGCAATGGTTTGCCTTTTCGAGCCACTCGACCAGCATGTCCAGGATGGAAACGGCGCCAATACCGCCCAGTGGACCGGTGAACATTTCATTGAACCCGTTCTCCGTTAAGAAGTGGTTCAGTTCCCGCCAGTCGGTCGATGCTTCTGCCTTCAGGTAATTCAGGCGATTCAGCACCTCCTTGTAGCGGCGGTAGAGTTCAAACACCACCACTTGTTGCTGGTTCTTCGTTCCCCAGATCCGGTTGGCTCCCAGGAACACTCTTTCGAGTTTGTTCAATGCGTGCCAGATTGTTGTTACATCAATCGCTTGAGTTTTCATTTTTTCCTCGATGTTTTTCTGTGGCTTCCTGCTACATATTTTGCAGGTCGCCGGGGTTCTTCCAGTTGTCCGTTGTGATGTGCCCGACGAAGAGCGGTTTACTCAGTCCGTCGCGCTCGAACCAAACCAGGAAAGGTTGATTGATTACGTGATCAGGTTTCGGCTGGATGAACATTTCCAATGAGACGGCAATGGCAACCGCGCTTTTGACATGGGCACCCGTCTGGTTCATCTTCAACTTGGTTTGTTGCAAGGCTTGGGAGATCCATGCTCGCTGTCCCGTGTTTTGCCGTGTGGTCATCATGTCGAGCAACCAGGAGATATTCACCCGTTGGTCAAGATCAACCATTGGGAAAACAAGATCTCCATACACATGACAGGCTTTCCTGCCGGTGGTGAGTTCCTCGGCACGAGCTACAAGATCGAAACCTTCTGGTTGATCACTCATCATGGTCAAGTACACCCGATCTCCATTCTTGGTGTGTATTTGAGCGATTGGGTTTGAGTGACCAGGAACTGTGAAGAAGCTGATGCCTTTCGCATCGATTCGCACGCCAGGATAACTCTTCATGTTTGAGGTAGTGACTGTCGTGGCAATGCCCTCCACCATCCACTCGACGAGCAAGTCAAGGACGCTGGCGACACCGAAGGTGTCATCGTCTAATGCTTCGAGTTGGATTGAGAAACCTCGTTCACTGAGGAAACGGTTGATCACTTCGACATTCCAGGAAGCGATGCTTTCGATCTCAGGGATGCCGACTTCACCTCGGCAGGAAGCAAAGAACTCTTTCAGGAAACGTGATTGGGTCGCGTTCACAGGTTGCCACTGGCGGTTTGGGCCAAGAATGTCCTCGGCTTTCACCAATGCAGCAACGATTGGATAGGTTGTATTCGTTGTACTCATTCCTAAACTCCTTTGGTTAGGTCAAAAATTTTGAAACAATCGATTGTTTGCCATCGGATGACCACATGGTCACAAGGGTTACTTACCACCTTACAACTTTGCACAAAAGTTATCTCTTATGCTGATGTATGGGTATTAGCTTGATTGATGGCTAGCTAGGTGCAATAGGTATTACACCCAATTAGCCACCAACCAACTAGTCAGAATTGTTATTGTAAGTAGTTCGTAGGGAGACGGATTCAAGGCGAAAAAGGCTTATTAAATGGCTTCATTAACCCTGCAAATGGGTATTCTAGCCAGATCAGGCCAATATCTCACCATGAATATACTCCCTACGATTGAGTTGTTAAAGAACTAGTCACTGCTCACAATCGAGAAAGACTATTCATGCAGGAAAAAGACTTTTTTGTCTCGAAGAATCACAGCCAAAATCTCAGACAATACTGGCTTGGTAGAAATCAAAAAACTAGAAGATTGCCAGCATTGTGATGAATAGCGGGGATTATATCTTGAAACGATGGAGGAATCAATACTATGGGATGTTTCAGGTCCATTTCCCATATTACAAGTGTAAGTGTTACTCAGTCAATTGAGCGCATCCTGTTTAGCCTTTGACGATCTGATGCGGGTGGTGTTGGTAAGCATTAGACTGCAAGTGATCTCTTTTTGGGTGCGTTACCAACAACTGTAAGTGAACAAGTAACGGCATCAATTAAAAGTATTGTATCAGCGTTTGATGATAGCGTGCAGTTTGGATTGGTGAAGTTGCGTACGCAGGAGATTTCAGCCTTGCTTCAAGTATCTTAGCCGTCGCTTATCAAAAGCAGGCATCGTGCCTTCAAGAACGTCCACGATCTTTCTATTGACCTCATCACTTTCGATGGCTCCAGAGATAAAGCTGAAAGTATTGTTGTTGGTTTTATCAAGATGAACGTACACAACCTGCTCAGCATCAGCAACTACAGCTAGATTCGGATTATGAGTAACCATGATTATCTGTCTTCGATTTTTTGCTTCCTTAATAAACTTTACAAGTATTTTAGCAACACTCTCGTTATCTAAATTGTCTTCAGGTTGGTCAATTACTAATGGTATGTCATCCTGATCCAACATCAGATAGAAAACAAGAAGTAACGCACCTTTCTCACCAGGAGATAAACTCTCTAAGTTCTTTTGGTCTAGCTTAAGTTGATAATTAGTCTTGAGGTAATCTAGACCAAATAAATGATCTAGAAACTCAACAGGGGATTTAATTTGATCTGCAAGGAACCTACTTCGACTGCTCATGTCTACTTCTGGTCGATTATCTACTTGCAATGCATGGAGCATTTTCTTACTGAGGTCGTAGACTTCATTGAATGTCTGCAAGGTACTCTCTTCAGTGAGTTTCTTAATCTGTTCACGAGCATTATCTGTTTCCATGAACGATCCTTTTGCTCTCAAATTGATGTGGCGTGTTGTTTCAGAAATGAAATGGGGGCTGAGCTGAAAGCCTGCTTCAACTGAAATAATATAATCTTCAATACTTTTCACACCTCGTTGAAGCACATCATCCACTTGCTGTTTAATGGTTTCATAGATTCGAACAATGTTATATTTTTGGTCGAAGATCTGTTTAGATAAATCCCTTTGTTGTAACTTCAACTCTTCCAATTCTTTGGGTACTACGGTTTCTAAGGATTTAATAGCTTTCTTTAGGTGATTTAGCGTGCCGTCAACAGGGCTTTCGACATCACCTTCAATCTTTAATTTAGTAATTTCCCAAATCTTTTTGTCTTCTAGATATTTTTGATATTTTTCTTGAGGCTTACTGAGTTGTTTTTTTAACTCATCTCTTTTACTTTTAGCAACGACAAGCTTATTTACAATACTAGAGTCCAGCATTATTTTACGTTTGTCATCAGTGAGACTTGGTATGTTTTCTATTTGTGCTGAGTCAAAATGTTTTTGCTCTTCAAGAACTAGACTCGTTGAAAGGTTTTTTCGTACTCGATCTATTACTTCCTGCTCAAACGAGAAAGAAAAGATTGGTTGTTCAAAAACTTCGCCAGCGATTTTGCTCAAATCATAATCAAGATTTAGCTGTACTACCTCTCGTTGTAGTCTTAATAATTCAGCTTCAAAGTTATTTAGCTCTTGGTGTCTTTTCTTGATATCAGTTAATAAAATTACAGATTCTCTTATTTGTTGTTCCAATGTTGCGATTGACGTATTTAATTGACTAATTTGTTGTGTTGCAGACTCTGTAGCTGAGTCAGTTGCTACAGGTTGGGCTACTATGACAGGCATACTTTTTTTATGTGCCTCCAGCTCTCTCTGCTTTTGTTTCAGAGTTTCTTCTAGTTGAACCTTGTAGTTCGGATGTAGTTTGTTTTGTATTTCAACAAACGTAGTATTTACTTCTGTAAGTTGGGCTTTCAGCACCATGATTTCTTGATTTGCAGAGTGACTCTTTTCCCTAATTAGCTCGGCAAAACTATCATGTGCGATTCTCTCACTAGGGTCTAGATGAGAAAATACTACCTTTTCTAATTCCTCATTAAACTTTTTGCCATCTAAGTCATTACATAGCTCTTCGAACCAATGCTGAGGAAGATACTTTACTTTTTCAGCAGTATGTTCGTTTTTGGGCGTTTGAAGATTTTCTTCATCAAGATCTTTACTTTTCCATGTGAGAGTTGCCGTAAAATTACTAGCTAGTTCGTTTTTTCTAAACTTATCCCTGTTTAGAAATGATGCTCCGTTTGACTCAACAACTGTCTTAGCGCCACCCACATAGCCTAGAATGTCGGCTATCGCACTTTTGCCTCCGCCTTTATTTCCAATGATCGCAACCATTTCAGAATTGAGTGGAATAGTTACATCTTTGAACCAAACACCACTGTTTCTATGATACTGATCAGTTTGCGTGATGGTTACACTATCAATGAACTTAGTTGGATTTTGAGCGACTCTCTCATGTATTGGTGGTTCAGCTCCTATAAATGCACGCAGTGGCTCATAGACTATCTGCCTTAGTCCTTCAAAAGTGGGATTTCCCTTGATCCATAAAGTTTCCTTCTGGGTATAGCTTTTTACATCATGGTTATCAGTACATAGAATCAATGGATATTCTTTGCCTATTTTGGGGAATACTACTGATTTATAGTTTTCAACATCGGCAACTTGCCCTACTTCAAAAATGTCAACATGACTTGCAATATCTTTTTTCTCAGCCATTGTTACAGGCAAAGCGTTTGTAATTTCTTCGATTGAGTTTGACTTGCGACCAGCGTGGATTGTTACTAGTCCACCCAATTCTTGGATTAGTTTAGAAGCTTTTTTTAGATCACAATATACTTCTGCATTGGATTTACCGTTATGCAGTTGGTTGGAAATGTCTAATTTAACGTTAAGTTCGCCCCAGATGTATTCAGCATCACTATCCTCTGAAAAAATACCAATTATATGAATAGGATCTGTACCTCTTGATTCAGTACAAAGCTCAATTCCTGGAAGGATTGTAAGCGAATCGTTTGCCAATGATTTCAGCTCTTTTATTAAAGCTACATCCATTAGATTGTGATCCGTTATAGCAACCACTTTAATATCATTGGAAAGTAGGCAGTCAACAATTTGCTGATTAGATACAGATCTGTCTTTGTAATCGTAGGATGCAGGCGTATGAAAATGTAGATCCCATTTTCTCCACTCTGATCCTTTGCTCCAGTTTTTGCTCATTTGTTACTTTCAATCTCATTTGTTAAATAAGGCTATTTTATCGCACTTTTCGAGATAATTATGGGGGAATTGATTGTTCAACCTAATACAACCACTTGCATGCAGAACCACACAAACAGTGACTAGCTACATTTGCGGTTGATTTAAGGTCGAATTAACGGGAACTAGAGTAGAAAATTGATTGAAGTGAGTAGAAACTATTGCAATATCTCGTTCAGCTGTGCGCGCCACTTTCTTTGATCCACCATTTGGAACTCAAACTCAGGATCAGTAAATCCTAAATCAAGTTCAGCAACGTCTGACTCCACGGCAAGTTCGTTACAGAGATCTAGCACTGCTCGTTTGTACGAACTGTCTTCACTGTATTCCAAGTGTTCACCTTTAGACTCCAGTACATACACTTTGTCGTAATTGTCCTTTGATTTTCTAGTGGCTACAAAGTCGGGGTAAATGCGATGTGGCTTCCATCCTTGAATACGGTACTGAGCTTTCGACATGTTGCGATACCACCAAAGGAGTTGTTGCTGACCATCCAAGTACAGTGCCACTTCTTTTTCAAGATCGTTCATGTCTTCATCAGGAATGTAATCAAACAAGGAACGTTGTAAGGGTTGATTGTAGTTGTAGTTGAACAGTGGTTTTTTGCTACGTACGGTAATACTCTTAGGTAACAGTGATGGGTTTTTGCTTGAATACTTACCCTTTATTAGGAAAAAGCGTAGTTCTCCCTCCTTAAGCAGTTTCCGAAAAACTTGTTCACTTAATGAATCTCTTTGTTCAAAAAGCACTTTTTTGAGTTCTTCAATGGCAAAGACGAGGTTATGAGCGACCACTTCCTGATCATATCGTTTCAAAAGTCGAGTAACGGCTTCTTTTCCTAGATCAAAACTCACCCAGGGGTTTGGTATGACATCAATGAGTTGACGTGCGATGTAGTCGTAATCAATCTCTGACTTAAAGCTCAATCTGTCGTGTTCTTCACCAGAAATGCTATCGCCACGTCTAAAACCAATTTGCACTAACACGTCATCATGTTGGTCTTCTTCAAGTGAAAGAGTGTCAAAGCTAGACAGGTCAACCTTACTCCATTCAATCCTGCTTAAGATATCTGCACTGTAGCTCACTTCACGCCATTGCTGATTGTCACTGACTGCAAAAATTGGCAGGAAGATTTTTCCTACAAACTTTTTGAACTCGTCACGATAAGTTGTAGATTTTTCTGGCAATGCATCGTAGTCACTATCTGAACCATTTTGGATTGAAAGTCGTCCAGCAATGTCGCCCAATCCTTCTCCCTCAAGATTCTTTTTTATGCCACGAACCAACTTGGCGGTGTCGTACTGGCATGTGTACACATAACATTCATCAAGTTCTTTGACATTGGTTTTTACAGCGTACGGCTGACGAAGAACACGACCTATCAACTGAGTCATTGCGGTTTCAGACTGTGAGTTGGTGAGTGTGGCAAGCACATAGGCAAATGGACAATCCCATCCTTCCTGCAGTGCGTGTTTCGTTATGATGTAACGGATCGGACATTCAGGTGTGAGCAAATCAATGTTTTCAATTTCATCTTTGTCACTGGTCTTTACCGCAATATGATCGGTAGGAACAGCGCACTGCTTTATTAGGAACTCACGCACGTCTTCAGAATGTATCTGGACTCCATCACGTTGGTCTTTGCCAGTACGTTCAACCTGAATCAACATAATTGGACGAATGTACTTACTGGTGTTTTGTTCGTATTCCTTGGCTTTATTTTCTAGCTCGTCTCTAAATGCTTTAGCTTCACTGATTGTGTCTTTCCACCCAGAAGTGGCTTTATTTGTGAGGTGGATGTCTAACTTAATCATCTGTTCATCATTGAGCTGTTTGCCAGTAATTTGCACTAGTTCATTTACTCCATCTGGAGGAGTAGCAGAAAGCTCTAGAACAAATGACGGATTGAAGTTGTAGATGGTATCTCGTGCAGTTTGTGAGTATGCCTTGTGTCCTTCATCAATGATGATGATTGGCTTTAGTAAACGCAGAGTGTTACCCATTGATGAGAGTGGAAGCTCTCCAAACATTTCTCCAGAGTCACCATAGGTATCAAGGTTAGGGAACTTCTCCAATAAGTGGTGTTGTCCTTTGTAATCATCCTCGGCAGGGAAAAAGCTTGCGTACCCACTATTGTCCTTAAAGACTTTGAGTGTTTCTTTGGAACGCCTCGAAGCAGATGGAAGCATGAGAAGCATAATGCACAAATTATTCTCGATGTCCTGAGGGTTGAAGTGATCCAACTTTTCGTAAATCAATGTCTTGCCACCGCTGGAAATATCAAGCAACTGTCTGTAGGGGTGATTGCGGTTGTTTAGTGCCTCAAGGGTTTGGTTATAGATTTGTGAGGTAGGAACAATCCACAGCACCATTCCATTTTGTTTTTTTAAGTACACCTTGTTGACTAGATCAATAGCGTGGGCTGCTAAAAGTGTCTTACCGCCACCTGTTGGCACTTTGAAGAACACATTGGGGAGTGGCTCACTTAAGCCATTCTTGAATTGGTTGTAGTTAGACAGACCAATTTCAAGCCATGCTTTTTCTGGGAAATGATATCCCTCGGCAAGATCGGGATCAGCTTCAAGAGCTTTATTGTATTTCTCTTTGAACTGATTCAGAGCTACTAAGTAACCTGATAGACGCTTGATGACTTGCTTTTGATATTCCTTAAGTTCCATATCATTTTTTCATTCGATAGATTTCAAATGGTAATTGGCAAAAGGTTATGTTCAGCTCATCCAGAGTTTGTTGCTCAACGTACTTTGTAGGTGCAAAGACAAGTAGTGGCTTGCTTCCCACTTTGGCACGAAGTGAACGAGCTTCGTCTAGTGTGAGTGCAGTAGTTTTTAGGTACTGCAAATCTGGCTTGTAATACGCATAGACATCAAAGTCGTCTGTAGATCCAATGAAATTAGTTGATTCATTTACTTTCTCAGGCTTGAACTCTTCGCCTGTGGCTGTATAGAAAAGGTAACGTGCTAGTTCTGTGTACTCTGGCAATGACTTACCTGCAAGTAAACTTTCCATTTCGATTGCATCTCCAAGTTCAAAGTAGCTGAACGAACCACCAAGTCCTTTTTTAATCAATTCATTCTTTATTGTAGGAACACCTTTGATTACACGACGAACTCTTTCAGCTGTGATTGTGTCTGCATAGTCTTCGCACTCTATTAGAATGAATTTGCGGTTGCCACCATCTTCCATATTTTGCTCTAGAACTGCTTGAGCTGTAGTGCCTGAGCCAGCAAATGAATCTAACACAATCGAGTTTTCATCGGTTGCTATTTGCAAGATTCGTTTTATTAGTCTAGTTGGTTTTGGAGTATCAAATGCAGTACTTGAACCTAGTATTTCAATTATTTCCTTTTTTGCTTCCTGATTATGACCTACCTCTTTATTCGTCCACCATGTCCAAGGCACATGACCTTCTCTCTCATTTAGATACGTTTTTCTTCTAGGCATACCCCTGCCATCAACTCCATACCACATTCTGCCCTCAGCATGTAGTTTTTTATAAACAGCCTCTATATTCTTCCAACAACGACCGTCTGGAGGTGTGTATTCTGCTCCTCCTGGTGTCACAATTTTATACATTTGGTTAGGTCTATATCCCTGAGCAGTAAAATCAGAGGACACCCACGATCCATTGGGATCATTATCTGGGTTTTTGAAAACTGACCTTTGTTCGTCAGACAGTTCTAGTTTATTAAGACTCTCAGAGAGAGATGCTTTGTCCTTGGTATAACATATTACAAAGTCATGACCAGCTCCCAGGATAACTCTACTATCTGGAGATGTTCTTTTCTGCCACAGAACGTTTGCAACAAAGTTTTCTTCTCCAAATATCTCATCAGACAAAGTTCTTAGATGTTGTTGCTCAATGTCATCGATACTCATGAAGATTAGTCCATCAGGGGTTAAAAGCTCCTTCAATAGCTTCAACCTCGGCATCATCATGCACAACCATTTGTCATGGCGAACCAAATCTTCACCATCCTTGCCAACAACTTTTCCAATCCACTCTTTAATCAGAGGGCTTTTGACATTGTCGTTGTACACCCAGCTTTCGTTGCCTGTGTTGTAGGGAGGATCTATATAGATACACTTAACCTTGCCTGCGTACGTAGGGAGTAGTGCCTTTAGTGCAAGGAGGTTGTCACCGTGGACAATCAAGTTATCATCGAGACTAACTTTTTCAGTCAAGCTTTTGTCTTTGTTTGGGATCAGCTGATGATAGGGAACGGCAAGGTGGTGGTTTTGGACAAAGGTCTTGCCCTTAAATTGGAGTGTCGGCATAGGACATAGTTTATACCAAATCCTATGTTTACTCCACAGTATTTCTTCGGTTTCCTACGCTTTCCTTCGGGACTACATTAAATGTAATCTCGTAGAAATCAGTTGAACAGACTTATTCAGTACTTTCACCTACGGTTTTCTTCGAAAGTATATTTAATATAATTCCGTAGGTTACTTTTTTACTTGAGATAGTTTGTCTCGCTCGCACTCCTGTTTGAACTTTTTTCGTTGTTCAGGAGTCATTGCCAAGAACGAATCGATGATGAGATCAGCCATTTGGTCTACAAATAGGTCTCGCTCAGCATCTAGTTCTTCATTCTGTATTTTATTTGACCTTAAATCGTGTTGAGAAAGTGGATCATTTGACATTGGACGGTTTTACTCCTTAAACCATATACAAGGTCGGCTAGTAAGCGTACAGGCAGTAAATCTACTCGCTACACTTTGCTAAATAAACGCCCCAGGTTCTGTTTTCCAAACTGCCAGTTTCATTTTCACCAAGTCCAAACTGCTCTAGCGTGTTCCAATACACCGTTGGACCATTGAAGACATTGTTTTCAGCCATTGGAACGCCATCACTTGCACCTAAGCTCACTCGTAAGTAATAAGGGATAGAAACAATTACTCTATCAATGTCAGGTCTTACTACATTATCCATGTACAGTGATTTCAGAACTTCCACGCTTAGGGTCTTTGCCATAAAACAGTTTGAGACTGAATGATCAAAAGGTAAGTTCACAAACACCTCATATGGTGGATTTGTCTCATCCGCAAACTCATCACCACTGTAAACCTCTGGCTCAACTCCTGCTTTGCTCAGAACAATCTCGTTAATACGCTCGAATGAACTGTCTGACAATTCTGCTTCGGTCGCATTGATAGTGTTTTCGCTCGGCTGAGCTTGTTGATTTTCAACGTGCTTAACTTCTATTGGTGTAGCTGAGACAGCAGGAGCTTCAGGGTTCGCACCTTTGAGCAGACTTGAAACACCGCCAATCACAAAAAATACTATCCAGACAAGGGCAATGTACTGCAATTTTTGTTTTGATTGAAACTTGTTGTTCTTGGCAATGTAGTAAGTCAGGGAGAAAGGTAAGAATGCAAGAATGAGAAAGCCTTTGATTAACCTAGATCTGTACCATGGGTTTTTGTTGGTTGCCATAACTACTCCATAAAATACCTAAAGATTTCTTAGGATTTTAACATTTATCCAATGTTTACAACATAGGCAATCCAATGAGTACCACATGGCGTCAACATAGCATTGGATTAAGAATAACAATGTGTCATCTGCAAAATACAAACCATCATTATCGAAAAGCGAGCAGGACAAGCTACGCAAAGAGTTTACAGAGAAGCTAGCGAGCCACCTACGGAAAGTTCGTGGTGAAAAGGGAATGACTCAAGAAGATTTGGCTTTTAGAGCTGGACTCAATACAGCATATTTTGGACACCTTGAGAGAGGTGTCTACAGCCCAACCATGTTCGTAATCTGGCGTATCGCTCAAGCTCTAGATATGTCCATGGAAGAGTTCATGCAGGGATTCGAAGGTTAACTGGTTGCATAGGCATCTATCATCTTCGTCAATTTTGAAATCTCAGCTTGTGGATCTACACTTAGTTGATTCCTTTGAACTTGACCAAACTCATCTCTGCAATGTCTGGAATTAGTGGCAAACCACATCAAGAACTTGAGATCCTGCCAATCCATCTTCTCTCCACTTTTACACTTGTTGTAGATAAGCATTAGTTCCTGCATAAACAATCCCATTGTCACAACACTCACATAACTCTGAAAACGTTTAATTTGGTCCGCGAAATCATCATCGGAAGCCATGATGTCGTAGAACGTTGACCTTGGAACTCCAGATTGTTCACAAGCTTTACGAATGGACAATCCAGACTTAAGGTATGGTTCTATTTGGCGTACCATCATGTGTTTTTGTTTGTTTGTGATTGGTTGATTGCCACGTTTCTTTTTCATCAGTGCCTATAATCATATCAGCTCGATATCACCTACGGTTTTCTATGAGTTTCATTTACAATCATATATATGAGTGACAACAAAGATCTTCAAATCTATGACATACAAATTGATCTTGAGGACACTGGAAAGTACACAGATGTACTGGCGTTCCTTTATAAAACAGGAGTGTTTCCAAGTTTGAAGAGACTCAAGGAAAAATATAACCCAGATGGTGTCTGGCCTATTGATGGTGATGTAAGGGAAGCCTACTTAGTTTTTGACTCAAAGATGATGGAGCAAGGAACTAAGCAGACCGTCTTTGATGAGATCAATAACATAAGAAAACGTTGTTCCGTTCTCTCTCACTTCGAAAAGACAATGTACATGATATTAGCGACAGGAGTGGTCACTGAATCAAGCTATAAGCGTGCTTACTATGAGTTTATCAAGGAGTTCACGACAGATGAGGATTCAGATTTTGGCAAGCATGTAATTGTCCTGCATCCGGCAACTACTGAGCAGGATATTCTATTTGCACTGAGAAAGTTTCAAGATGCATACGATATTCAGTCAAAATCAAGAATGAAGTCTGGCAAGCCAAAAAAACATACACATAAACAAGCCGAGTTAAACTACTCACAGCATTACAATAAGCTGTTGGTATCTATTGACTCAATACCATTGGCAAACAAAACTGCATTAGTCACTGACTATCCCTTGTATCAGAGATACATGAAAGCTAATAAAAAAATCATTGGACTCGTTCTTGACGAGATGAAGACACGCTATACGAATCATGATGATTATGGCTACGACTACTATCGAAAAATGCAAACAGCTACAGGAGTTAAAGGCACTAGTGACAGAAAAATACGCGAAGAAGCAGAGCTTTTTATGAAGCATTTCAGTATTGTACGTACTGAAATTGATACTAAACTCAAATCAACAAAAAAACTCCTTTCACAAATCTCTTCCACATCGATCTAACATTTTTGGGTAATCAAAGTCCTACTTTTCCTCTCCAGAGTTTTATTGTGCTTTCAACAGGATAATTAGTCCTAATGAAAGTTACTAAAATTACACACAACACGACTAAGACTGTGTCTGACACGACCGCTGAAGCAGTGCGACAGTGGGTTGAACTCTGCTTGCTCCAAATTGAGCAAAGTAAGAATCAGCAAATTGAAGTAAACGATATGAGGGAGGAGCATGCCTAAAGATAGTAATGTTCCTCAAAAGTTTCGCTACGTTCCCAATAAAAAAAAGATGGAGGAACTGTTGTCGACACCCAACTCAAAATTGCCAGCTGGTGCAAAATTAGTGTTCCTAAATCTAATGCACAGATTAGGTGGAAAACGCACATGCTGGCCTTCTCAAGAAAGAATTGCAAAAGATGTTGGTTTCAGTTCCCGACAAGTTCGCAATCACTTAAGAAGGCTTGAAAAAATTGGTGCCATTGTTCAATCACAAAGAGGATTCAAAGATACTCGTTTACACAGACAAAATACTAGATCATCTGAGTATGACCTTGGCAATATGTTAGTCCTAAAAAACTTGGATGACAAAAGCAAGAAATCTGCAATCGGAACTCTACTGCTACCTAAACTGGAAATAAATAACCTTGAAACCGGAAAGGAGGTTCCTACTAATGACAAGTAAAGAAATCTAATAATGAACCAGAGTCGAGGAGTATGTAGAGTCCTCGCTGAAGCTTGCAGGACTCTCCAGTGATGACCTCGCTTTGCTCGATCATCTGGTCCTTGCTCTAATTGTCTTTAAGCTTCGTAAGTATAAACCATTTAATAAAAAAAAGGAGGCAACATGCCGAAGGTAAATGTAGAAGACATAGTTATGTACTCAAATGGAACCCAATGCATTTGCATAAATTGTGGGTTGGATGAAGTAGCAGAACCAAACTACAGAGATGTAGTTTTAAGAAGCACCTTTGAAGAATTGAGTAATTCAAGTGTCGAATATTTTTGCGACAGTTGTGGAGACAGGATCTTATGATCGCCTCTTTTACAACAGGTCAATACAATAAAAAAAGAGGACCTAGCCTTCGACAGCAATAAGTCCTCTTAAACATTACAAATAACGTTGCCGTTACTCGTTTCATTGGTATCGTACCAAAAAAGTACAGTGGCGGCAACAGAAAGGATTCCATGAAAATTGGATTCATTAGTGCCACTAAAGGCAAGTTAAAAAATACTGATGCAGCTGCACGCGACTTTTACGCTGTATCTTCTCAGTTTCGATATGCACTTAGCTATTGTGAACAAAACTACGAAGAGACCTACATACTAAGCATAGGTTCACTTCATTTAATACATCCAGATAGTGACTTGGTAGGGATCGATACAGATCTACAGTACTTGAGCAAATGGGATAAGAAGCACTGGATTAGATCAATCTCAAATGAGATGCGCGAGTTCTTTCCATTAGGTACAGAACTGTATTTTCATACCTCAAATTGGTACAACTTGCTTTTCCAGTGGTTGGAACCTGACTACCCAATTCATAAACCTTTGAAAGGTCTGTCTATTGGCAAGCAACTGCAGTACTACAAACAACAAGTTGGACAACTACCGAGTGTGAAAAATGAGGAGGCCACATGGAATTAGCTTACATCTACGGACGTGTTTCAACAGAAGAACAGTCAGCACATGGTTATTCAGTCGAAAACCAAAGAGTGGTTTGCAGAGCATATGCACAGGCGAACGGTTACAAAGTAGAAAATGAGTTTTTCGATGAGGGCAAGACAGGACGCAATACTAATCGAGATGAGTTTCAAACTATGTTGGCAGAACTAGAGTCAAACAAAGTTTCTGCGATTATTACTTTCAAATTGGATCGAATGTTTAGGTCTATGAAAGATTTCTCAGACACTATTGATTTACTAAAAAGCAAAGATATTAAGCTTTTGTCAGCAGGAGAAGGAGATATAACTGGAGGGGTATTGGGTGGTATCTTATCAGTGCTTGCTCAGCATGAAAGTGAAACGATTGGCAACAGAACACGAGGTGGTATGCACCAAAAGTTCCGTGAAGGCTACTACCCTGGAAAAGCTCCACTTGGCTATCGAAATGCCGAACTAAACGAGAGAAAGATTATTGAACCCGACCCCGTATCTGCTCCACTAATTAAAGAGATGTTTCAAATGTACGCCAGCGGACAATATAGTCAGCTTGAGTTATGTGAACTCATGTACGAGAAAGGTTTGCGAGGAAAACGAAGTAATGACTTACTCTCTCCACAGACCTTAACGGGCATTTTTCACAATCCAATTTACTATGGCTGGATGAAATGGGGAGGCTTGGAAGGGGCTGGAAAGCATGAACCCCTGATTGATAAAGCGTTGTTCGACCAAGTGCAATATGTGTTGGCACAAAACAATTTTTTTTTAATTCGTAAGTGCAAGCGGTTCTACCTACTTAGAGGATTTGTGTACTGTCCAATACATGAAAAGCGTCACACCGCTGACCACCATAAAGTGACAACAATAAAAGGTAGAAGCCACATTTCGTACTACCGTTGTACCAATCGACATGGATGCAGAGCTTCGTACTTTGAGACTCGAAAGTTGGAGAAGCTAGTAGCTAACCAGTTTAAGAAATACGAGTTCTCTAGTGAGTTTATTGAATTAGTACGGGAACAAGTCAGAACTCACTTACAGAATGGTAGAGCCGAATTAAGGTCAAGGAAGCAAGCTCTAACGAATGAAAAGCGAGGCATTGAGCAGAAAAGAAACAACTTAGAGGACTTATTGGTCGACAACTCGATTGATCGTGATATTTTCAAACGCCAACACGCAACTATGCAAGAACAGCTCAAATCTATTGAACGCCAGTTACATGAACTCAACAACATTCATCAAATGGATATCAACGTCATTGATGAAGTACTGGCAATGACCCGTAATTTACACCAATCGTACGTGGATGCCCCGTTTAACCTCAAGCGACACTACTTGCGACTTTTCTTTGAACGCATCTATGTACAAGATAAAAAGATCGTGAAAATACTTGAAACACCAATATTTAAGACCCTCAGAGAGGAGGAGAGGTTGCTAATAAGAGACGAATGGGGTGGTATACCGGATTCGAACCGGCGACCTCCGCTGCCACAGAGCGGCGCTCTAACCAACTGAGCTAATACCACCAACGATTAGGTTGCAATTATACTGCATTTTATTCAAGTTGCCGAGCCCAAGAGTCTTCAACCAGCTGTTCCTCACCATAACCGAACTGTCGTGCCATGGCCCTATGAAATGATCTCGTAATTGCTATAAAGTCAGTGTAAATCTGCGGAAACGAGTCTGATATCTGATCAACGGGGATATGTGTACTACCCATGAGTGTTTGCAGTAGCCCACTATCAAAGACAGGCTCAGTGGATGTGCTGGCCAATTGTAAAGAACTGCCACCCTGAACAAAATAGTGTGGATCGTTCCACGGTATTCTATTGTACTCATCTGAATTGCTTTCGACTAGGGACGCGAATTCATCAGTCTCGTACTCTTCTGGGTCAATAGCAAGCTCATAAAGCTCTTGTTGAGTTTGCTGATAATCCATTCGTTTATCAAACTCATCTTGAGATTGGTGAATTCGAAATGGGAACAAAAACCTTATCAGATAATCGGGTTGAGACGCAATGTTTGCAATTAGAGCGACACTGGTAGCATACATCTCATACCACCACTCAAATCCAGGTAGTTGTTCTTCTTCGGCAAAATCATCTGTTACGAGTTGTCTCACTTTCGAGATATTGAGATCGCGCATGATATTGTCTTTGTCGAAACATGCGTCGGCGTGTATGACAAACTTTGATGCGAGGGAAAGCAGATAGCGGTTTTTGTTGGGTTGTAAAATAAGATTCGCGTCAACGTACATAGGGAAGAGCATCAACCGCTTGCCAAAGTCTTCTTCAGTAACCTGGAAGGTGTGGCGTGCTATATGTACCCGAGACTCTGTTGCCTTTGCAGCAAATTCTTTCAAGTCGGCATTGGGTAACACTACCGCGTGTCGGAATTGTTCGAGAATGTTTGGAAGTTTCTCTGACATAACTGGTAATTTGACAAGGGCAGTCGAGTAGAGATAACCATGTGCACCCAGAAGGATTCGAACCTTCACTCTACTGCTTAGAAGGCAGTTGCT
>CAZBTU010000020.1:0-20400 GCA_964494905.1 uncultured Pseudomonadales bacterium
CGTTTTTAGTTCTGCGAAGCTTGCAGCATACTCATCACAGTATTCTTGGGGTGTTTTACCAGACTCAAGAGCATTCTGGTAAATCTTTTGGCCGTGTTCATCGGTGCCTGTGTTGAACACAACATCTTCGTTGTTTAAACGATGAGCTCGACAAATAACATCAGCAGTCACAATTTCTTGTGCAAAGCCGATGTGAGGCTCTGCGTTCACGTATGGCAGTGTTGTGGTTAAATAAAATTTTTTGAGCATGTTCAGAGAAATTCAATCTCAGTGTTTTAGCAACTGCTTTATTATAGCAAGCAAATGTTAATGGCCCTCGGTACTATTTGAGTGAGGTGTTGTTGAAGGTCTATTGGTTTTTCTATGAATTCTCCGAGTTTCAATTGGTTTGTCTTTTGAGGAAAAAAGTGCGTTGTATAGTGTGAAAACAAACTCAATCAACAACCAAGCTGCAAGAAAAATCAGAATGACATTCACGGTAAGTTCTACGTGTTGAAGCTTGAGCGAAAGAAAAACCCCAACCAAAATTGAAGCTCTCAGTCCTCTGGCAGAGTTCATGAATAGCCAACTGAATGCGAAAAAGTTTCCAACTAACAGTGCTAGCTGAAGTGGTAGAAAGCTCTGTGGGAACAAAACATTGGCTATCTCTGATGGATAGACTGTACGGAGCAGATACCAGACACCGGCATATCCTATGGTCGCAAAAACTAGCAAGTATATTCGCCACAATCGACTTTGCAGCGCTGGTGCAATTGCAATGTTCTTTTTTGATACTGCACTTGGTGAGGCTGACACTTGTAGGTGATCTTCAAGTTGTGCCTTGCGGTGGGCTGTGAGACGTGACTTTGCTGGCATGCTTCTTTCCAGTATACTCACTTCATGACTTTGGGAGTAGTTATAGTTTTATTGAGTGGTCTGCTTGTCGGATTTGTCGGACTGTATCTGGCGATTCGTCAGCTTATGTACCAAAAATCTGAACAACAGCTCACTCAATTGGTCGAACGCACTTTTGGCAAGACTGCTTCCGTTGTGGCTGAGCAAGCACGGCAGGTGCTCCAAGGTGAAAAAGAAATAATCAAGAATGACCTAGAAAACAAACAGGTGTATTTTGAGAAACTGTTTAAAACTTTTCAAGAAGATGTGAAGCTGAGACAGCAAGAAATTCGATCACTCGAACAGGATAGAGTAAAGAAATTTGCTGAGTTGCAGAAAACTTTGGAACTGCAGACACAAACAACATCTGAGCTGCGCATCACTACAGAACAGTTGGCACGTGTCCTCTCTAATAATCAACAACGGGGTGAATGGGGAGAGAGAATCATAGAAGATTTGTTGCGTGCAAATGGCTTGGTAGAGGGAGTCCATTACGAGCGACAAAAACGACTGGCTGGTGGGCAGTTAAGGCCAGACATTGTCTTGTTATTACCGGATCAAAAAATGGTTGCTGTTGATGTTAAGTTTCCTCTCAGTGCCATGCATAAGTTAGCGGTAGCTGAAACCAAGCAGCAGACCGAGTTGCACCTCAAGCAGTTTGCCAGCGATCTTAAACAAAAGATTGAGCAGGTTGCTCAGTACATTAATCCTGAACTGCAAACACTTGACTACGCACTGATGTTTGTCCCAAACGAGATGGTATTTTCATACATCAATCAACATCTGCCAGAACTGGTTGATGAAGCGATGCGACGCAGAGTGTTGCTTGTGTCGCCGTTTACTTTTTTGATCGTTGCCAGGACAGTTCTCGAGAGTTATCGCAACTTTATGCTGTCTGATCATTTAAGAGGAATGTTGCAATCTGTGGACGAGTTTGTGGGTGAGTGGAACAAGTTCCGTGAATCATTTGAGAAGTATGGTCGGTCGCTGACAACGTTGCAGACAGATTACGAAAAGCTGACACAGACAAGGTTCAGAAAGATGGAGAGGAAAATTGAACAAATATCAAATGTTTCTCTTGCGGTAGAGTCTAATCACAAAGAGCCGGTGCAAAAATTAACAGGCGCCAACCTACCTGAGGATAGTTAAAATGTGACTGCATCCTGATGATTTAGAGTGCGGCTTGCATGCGTTTCAGTCCTTCTACTGTCCATTTTCGACTTGCTTTAAGTTGTGGGGGGGGGTCGGCAACAGCTTGTTCTAGGGCTGCGAGGAGATTGGGGAAGCCAAGGTCAGCGAATATCTGGTCAACTGTTTTTTTGTATTGATCCATTCTTTCCCGAAAGCTTTCTTTTGCCATAATGGGCGCATTATCGTAGACCCTAGCGGCTGAGGGTGATATGGAGTCAAGATCAATTAGTAGGTCTGAATGTCCACTCATGGTCAGAATAAGACCAGGAATTATGTACAAAAACCGGTGTTCTCGTGGCTTGTAATAGGCAGGATATTTGTCTATTTTGACCGCGAAATCATAGAATCCCACTTGAGGTTGATCAGCTCGAATGCTTTCTGGTACTATACCTATGCCTTTCACCTCAGTCTTCAGTGCTTTTAGTTTTTCATATCCCCAGTCACTGGGAACGGCAAAGTCATTTGGATGCTCGGCGAGAAAATTACTCATGAAGCTCGCAACTTGACGCACGGCAGTTCTAATTAACTCGCGCTTCTTATCAGGTTCCATATCAAGCTTTGAAATTAAACTTGAGTCAATGACCTGTTTCATCAAAATTGCCTCTGTACCATCATCAAGCTTGATTACTTTGTCAATGGTGTTTGCGTTGTGAGTTACTCCTGCATCATCAGAGTAGGGAAGATCGACGCCTGCGAGCTGAACTTGGTAATCGAAGTCACCTTGCAACTGGTCCGCCAGTGCATGTCTGTTGTGATTGATTGCCGAGGGAGAGACTTTTATGTACTGTACTGTCGAGGTAACACCAGATTTATCAACCAGGACAAACAGGTAACCAGCTCCGCTTAGCGTTTGAGTATGTGGAACGATCTCGATACCCGACGGGGGATTATCTCCATACAGTCCTCGGAGGATCTTTTGCCCCATAGCAGCAATTTGCACAGGCACTTCACCGTAGGCAAGACTGTTTTGATAATCAAACAGGGTCAAACCATCGAGACCATTTCCTTCCGGCTCTACTTCTGGTTTTTCTGCTCGGGTTGACTTCTCTAGAAGTGCGGCTTGTAGGTCGGGATTACTCTCTGCGAAAATAGTAGCGGACCATGCTGCACTTTTTTGAAAATCAATCTGTAATTCAAGGACGTACACATTATTTCCTTTGGTATGAGGGAGGTTGCTCAGTCTCACCAAAAGTTCATGTAGTTTTTTTTTCTGTGCCAGATTTGCTTGGGAATTGACGAAATCTAGCGACTCACTTTTGAATAGATCTGTGATTAACCAAGGAAAACTATCTGCGACTAATGGGTTTTGGTCCACGCCGAAGTCTGCTCGCAGTTGTTTATCGCCAGATAACTCAGAAATGATAGAAATCCCTCGGTTAAGTGATCTTGGTGCGACGGCTTTCTCACTTCTTCTCTTTTCGAGAATACCACGGTATAGATGTAGTAGCTCAAAAAATGTTTGCAGAGCATCTTTGGTAACCATTTCTGATGTTGGCCATTCGTTGCTATGTGCTATTTTCAGCCATGGTAGTGCCTTAGTGATTTCACCAATCTGCTGATAGCCAACTTGTGGTTCTTCCGAGCCATCGAGTGCATTTGTGATTACGTCTCTTGTCGCTGGATTTGAAATCCAGTCGAGAAGGCCCCGACTTTGTTCTAGGCTATTAATCAATTCCCGAACGGTTTTTTCGAGTAGCGGCAAGTTAAATGTCTTTAGCTGTTCGATGACAGCAGTTTCTGGCAACAGAACAGCAGACGGCTCTACCAGCCCTTGCTTTAATTTAATCAATGGTCTGAGTTCTTTCAAAACATCACAATATAAGTCAAGTCGCTTGTTTAAATGGTCAATACGGGTGAGTGTGTCGGGTTTAACGTCTGTGAGTTTGCTGAGTCTCATGTACTCAGCACCGACTTTCATAGACAACAGAGTGAGTTCGCGTACATTGGGAAAGTCAGAACTGTCTGTCATTGCTTGTTCAACTTTCGCAATCAGTGCTTCTGCATTTTTTTGATTTTCTGTGCTTGTTTCTAGTTTTTCAGGAGTAGCAGCCGTGGGTTCAGGTGTGGGTTCAGTTGCGGGTGTGACGTAGTTAGGGGCGCTGTCTTGAGTTTGTTTTTGCCTGATGAGCTCGATAACTTCTTGGGCTCGTTGAGCTAAAGGGGTAGTGTGCCAACTTTCAACAGTGGTTTGCAGATGCCTCAGGTATGTGTTTCGTTGTTCATCAGTGATGGGAGCGGTAATTCTCCGAGCAATTTGTTCGACTTGTGTCCAAGCTTGAGATTCTTGTGCAATTTTTGATTCAGAGCTGGTTGTTTGTGCTACAAATCTGCCTTGCTTAATTGCCTCATACACATCTCTTTGTACCTCATTCACGCTTTGCAGTAGCCTCATCATTTCATCTATTTGTGCTGATGTAGGTGGAGATTGCTGTGCAGCATCAACTAGGTCACCAACCTGGTTATACCAATGCCAAGCCGTTATCTCAGTGTGAGTGTAGGGTGGGTCTTTGAGCAGTTTTTGGGCTGTTTTCAAGTGTGGTTCGAGTGACTGTTTGAGTGACTGCAATTGATCAATGGTTTCAGTTCCAGCTAAAACCGTTTTGAGTTTTTCATCTAGGATCCTGAGCTGATGTTCTGTTCCTGCTGGAAGTGCATGACCCGTCAGCAAGTTTTGGATTTGCTGTCTGATCGAAGTGATGTATGCAGGCGTGAGTGAGTTGGGATTACTTCTAATAACCCGAGTGATTTCCTGAACGGTCTTCAGAGTTTGATGATTGAGTGCTTCTTTTTGATGCTGATTGAGTACGTCCATAAAAAAAATATTTAGACTTGATGCGAGTTCAAATGTAGTGATAGTAATTATGCACGGTAAACAAGAATTTGTACAGATTACCTAAAGTATTTTGTGAAAAACTCCAGATCACGTCTGATGGCTGTTTCCCAAGCACCAACCAAGTTATGGTCAGCACCAGGATAAGTGTAATGTGTAACCTCGATTTCTGCAGGCGCAGAAGCATCAGCGCGCCGGCGAAGGTTCTCGGTTTCCAACTTATCAATAAACTCATCTGTCCAAAAGTATGGGACGGCATCGTCAGAGGTTCCTTGTTGGAATTGAAGTGGACCACGCAAATCAGGCAAGTACTGAGTGTGACTGAACTTATGGACATCATAGTCACGCTCAAAGAGTGCAATCCAAGCCCGTTGGGCTTTACCTTCGTCTTCAACTTCGTCACCAAAATATAAAATGGAGTATGGGAACGGGGCAGTCACTGGTGCCCAGAGGGTTGTAGGGTATGATGCGCGTAAAACTTCGAGAGTCGTCAGTGCGATTTGTCCACCATTGCTATGTGCCCAAATTCCAAGCTTTGGAGGGATGACTGTGTTACCATTGGGCTCTACAGGTATTCCGGTTTTGACCGTTGCGATGAGTTCTGCCACGATCGCTGGTTTTTCAAAACGTGCTTGCCAGGTATCATCTGGTTCGGGGTCGCTTTGACCAAACCCAAAAAAATCGGGTGCAATGGTAATGTAGCCGGCTTGTGCAAATCGTGCCGCTGCGTTTTTTGTACCCATGCCTGTTTCATAGATTGAGAGCGGGACATAGCCGCGTAGCATAAGGATCAGCGGAGGCGGATTTGATGTATCTAATGTATTTGGGATATTGAGTTGCGCAGTCATGCGCTTTCCAAGGGTACTGAACGATACTAAGTATTTTACGTAGCCCATCTCTTCTTGTCCTGAGTCAATGATGGATAGTTGTGTCGGACCAAAGACTCTTGTTTTCAACGCAGGAATTGAAAAAGCATTGAGTGGCAAGTCCTGTGGGGAAGTCCAACTTTGCGGGGTAAGGGGGGAAAGTAATCGGTCAGTAAACCAATGGCGGTTCTTGGTAGCAATGAAGCTTGTGGACACGCCAAAAAAGAATATGCAGATAGCAGTGCTGAAGTAAAAAACCAGGGATTTGATTCTGGTCATGTGAATATCATACACTTTTTATTTGACTGCAGGTGTGGTACAGGATTGAAAAAGAAAAAAAATGATATAGTTAGCGCTAGTTTACTTTCCAATCACAAGGCTAAATAATGTCACTCAGATTAGTTCGCCATGATCAAGATATTGAGTAAAAGTAGTTTTATGTCAAATACAATCAGATTGCAGCTTCGGCTTCTTTTGGTTGTTTTTTTTGCATTGATGGCAGGATTTGTTTCGGTGCGTCCTGTGCATGCAACACAGCTCACCGAGGCTTTCATTCGACTTGACAGATTAACTGCTTCTACAACAACTGGTGGCACCGTTTGTGTCAAGATGACCACAACGGCTGGTACTGATGCGAAGCTCAAGGTCACCTTCCCATCAGGGTTTACCGTAAACTCCACTGCCTCAAACTGGACTGTTACTACAACCAATTTGCCAGCCGGTGCTAGTGCCATGCCTGGTATTGGCACTGCCACTGCTGTATCAAGTCAAGTGGTCACGTTCCCAATTACTGACATAAGTTCAAATTCAACACTGTATTGTTTTAATTTTGCCGCTTCAAGCACATTAACCAATCATACGGCAGGCAATGATAAGACTGGCTCCATATCTGTGACCACAAGTGGTGATGTAGAAATTGATGGCGGTAACTATGCGCTCTCAATTATTTCCAATGATCAGGTGACAGTGACAGCGACAGTTCCCGCAACATTTTCACTCGCTCTTGGCACAAACACACAGGCTTTGGGCACAATGAGTACAGGTTCTGTGAGTTCTGGCTCAGGTGTGAGTGTGACTGTGAGTACCAATGCTGCCAATGGTTGGATTGGCTGGGTCAAGTCTGCAAATGCAGCTTTGAACTCTACGGTAACAGGTGACGCAATTGGTACAACTGGCACTGTAAACGACTCACCCTCAACGCTCTCGGCTGGCACAGAAGGGTATGTTTTGGACGCTGACTTGACAACTGATGGTGGTAGTGGTGGGACGGTTACCATTGATGCAGAGTATCTTGGGGCTGACACTTCTTCAGGTGGTACTTTGAGTACTACTTTCCAAGAGTTTGTAACTGCTGATGGACCTGCGAATGGTGATGTTGTGACCCTAATTCCACGTGCGGCCATCTCTGGTCTGAACCAGGCTGCGACCGATTACTCTGACACATTGACAATAGTTGCAGCTGGCAACTTCTAAATCTGGTCTGATTGAAACTTACTTCTTCATGTACGGATGCTGTGGCTTGGTATACAATAATCCGCGGTATGCGCTTGAGATTTGTAAAACTGTTTTTTTTTGCTTTAGTTTTGTTTGTTATGAATTCATTGACAAGTATTTCTTGGGCACAACCAACAGAAACAGCAGAATTAGCCAGCTCGAGCAGTGAGGTACTAGCCTCACCATCGCCAATTCCGACACCAGAACCGCCAGAACAGTCATTAAATCTGACTGTGTCGCCGATTTCAATTTTACTGGAAGTCAATCCTGGAGAATCAGTTACTGGTTCGATGAGAATTCTTAACAATGGTGTGGAAACTGAAGATTTACATCTTGAGCTTGCGACGTTTTCTGCGGATCCGGGGGGATCAAAACCGATTATCAGGCCATTTGAGCTCCATGAAGTACATCAGAATTGGCTTGTTCCGGAGTCGAAAACAGTTAGCGTAGGCCCAGGAGAGTGGAAAACTATATCTCTGACGTTTTCGCCACCTAAAGAAGCTGCATTGTCATACTACTACGCTGTGATTGTGAATAGGCAAGCCAATGTTGAGTTAGTCGGTGGTGGCGCAGTAATCGCTGGCGCCCCGGCAGTGCTTGTTTTGGCCACTGTCAACTCGCCCAATACGAAACAGGAACTACAGTTGGTTTCTTTTCAGTCCCCAAAAAAAATCTACGAATTCTTGCCTTCAGAATTTGAAGTGCAAGTCAAAAACACAGGCAATGTGCACTTGGCACCACTTGGGAATGTGTTTATTGATGGTGGTGGTAAGAAAGATATCGGTATCCTTAGCTTTAATCAAGCTAGTGGTTTAGTTCTGCCAGATACTACTCGAACTTACACAGTGTGGTGGGAGGAAGGTTTTCCTTTCTATGAAACGGTGTCTCAAGATGGCGTTGTTGAGTTGAACAATGACGGAACAGCTAAACGCAAGCTTAACTGGGACTTACCTCTCAGCAAATTGCGATTTGGCAAGTACACCGCACATTTGTTGATGGTGTACGATAATGGAGAAAGAGATGTGCCTGTAGAGTCCACACTAACATTTTGGGTCGTGCCATGGCGTTTTCTAGCAGTGGCAGGTGTTGTGCTTTTATTAGCTGCAAATAAATTAATCGACATAGTTCGCCGTGTGATTCGTATTCCACTGCGCATGATGCGTCAGCAGAAAGAAGTTCCTCCAGATCTTGAACTGTGACTCGAAGTATTCTTTTGCTTTTTGTGTCGCTCTAGAACATACAGTGCAGGTTAATGTGACAGCATTAGACCAAGAACAGCATGCGGCAGACAAGGCGACATCATGCACTACAGTGATTCCAGAACCTACCATTGCACCAGTGGCCGAGAGTATAATCAATTTGACAGTATCCACAATTTCATTACTATTAAAACCGAGCATGGCATAAACGCAGTTGGTGAAATATTTTTTTGAATAACAGTAGTGAAGATGAGTTTCTAGTGTAAAGCCAAGCTAAGATTCGAGCAGGTATGAAAGTTGTACAACTATAGTTCGAAGCATTTGTGCCAGAAGACGAGCCCCAAAACTTGATTCAGTTTGCTGAAAAATTGAGATTTGGAAAGTACAGTTTGCACTTGTTGATTGCTTGCGATAATGGTTAGCGTGATGTGCTCGTAAAGTCGACACTCATTTTTTTGGAGGGGATTCATTGGAGATTTTTAAGGTTTTGCACTGGGCAGATTCTTCTTTATGGGATTAGGAGTAGCTGCTACAGTATATGTAAGTGTACGAATTATTCGTTTGCGTCGCCAGCAGTTTTCGCCAGTTCAGCCGTCATAGTTGGGCGGTATTGGTAATGGTCTTGTTTTTATTTTCAGTAACTGACAAAGCGTTTGCACAATCGGTGCTGACAATCGACCCGGCGTTTCAAGAAGTTGTGCTTACGGGTGATACTGCAGAAGTTGACGCCAGCATTACGTACCGCAATGATTCAGAGGAAATCCAAGAACTTGAACTGTTTGCATATGACTTTACACAAACTGATTTGATTGGTAGCGTTGGATTTGTACCGAGCAATCAAGCTTACCCTCACACACTTGCTAGTTTTTTGGAGCTTGAACAAAACAAGGTAATACTCAATCCAGCTGAGAAAAAAACTGTAACAGTACGTATCCGAAATAGAACTAGCTTGACCCCAGGTGGTCACTATGCTGCAGTGGTCGCACGATTGGTTCAGCCGACAGCCAAGGCGGAGACACAACAAGTTTTTCCGGCAGTGTCAGCACTTATTTTGGTTCGCAAAACCGGTGGTGAGCGATTTCACTTGTCACTGGCTGATACTGATTGGAAACCTGGTGCTCTCATGTTTTCCATGCCTGAGAAAATTGAGCTGCTGTTTCGCAATGATGGCAACGTACATGACATTCCCCGAGGTCAAGTATTGGCAACAAATTTGTTTGGTTGGGTACTGGAGGAAGGCATAATCAACGAGTCATCGTTTTATGTCTTGCCGGGCACACAACGCAAGATTCCGGTCCGGTTGAGCGCCAGGCATTGGCGGTTGCCGATTGAGATTGTCACCGTGACAGTCAAAGGCAGCGGTCAATTATCCGAGATAGCGTTCCAAAGTGAAGAGAGTTTTGTGTTGGTCAGTTGGAAGTTCTTGTTGGGAGTAATGATAGTGGTGATATGTTTTGTGGTAGGGAAAGTTTGGCTCAGACGACGGAGGCTGAAATGAAGCGATTGATACTCCTACCAATAGTTCTCATCCTTGGAGCACTGGGATTTTTGGGGTACCGTTTTTTGAAGCAACCAGCCAGTGGTACAACAACTTCACAGATTTCTGATCGGGTCACTGAGTTTGTGGCGGAGCACGAGCAGGATCAGTCTGTGATTACTACAGATTCACTTTCGTACGATCCCGGGCAGGATACTGCCAATCAGTTGCAGACAGTCAAAACAGACTGCTTTAGCATTAAACTGCCGGCACCGATTTCATATCTTAAGAGCACATCAGAAACTTCTGAGAAGACTCACGAGAGACCCAAGTGTTTTGTGGGTGGCCTATTTGAAAAACCTAGAGCGCAGTTGACAATTACTGCTGAGTATAAACCGGAACTGACAAGCCTAACTGAACATACTGGAGTTCAGTTGCGACAGCGTGAGCAAAAAAACTACGAGGAAGTAGAAGTCAAAGTGCTGAATAGTGAAAATTATCAGGCGTTCGCTGGAGAAACTGAGCTGACTGTGATTTGGCTCCGTCAGCCAGTCGTGTATGTTATTTCACTGCACAGTATGGCAAAGGTCACCGAAAGCTCAGAGCAGTTACTTGTAGATTTAATCAAGGCAGTGGAGATGCCTGAGCTAGACGAGCCCACAGTAAACTCAGTATACTAAGCCTATGAGAAAGACATGGTTTTCAGTTTTTCTGCCACGCACGCTCATGTTGATACTGTTGGTTTTTCCGGTCAGTAATAGTTATAGTTTGCGTGATTTTTCTTGGGGTGCTGGTGGCACGGATGGAGGAACTGACTCAACCTCGTATGCGCTGAATGCAACTTTGGGAGAGGTCAGTGAAAATGAACTAGACGGAAGTGCATACAAGGTCTGGCCTGGACTTGAATTCACGCAAATGGCGAATGTTCCGGCTGCGCCGACTTTGGCAAACAGCAGTAACTACTACAACAAGCTCAACCTTATTATTGCTATTTCAGACAATCCCACAGACACGGTGTATGCGGTGGCAATCTCAACAGACGCTTTTGCTTCTGACACAAAGTATGTGCAGTCTGATAACACTGTGGGAGCTAGTCTTGGTGCTGAGGATTGGCAAACATATGCGAACTGGGGAAGTGGTACTGGTGAGTTCATTGTCGGTTTGACCCCAGGCACAACCTACTCAGTAAAAGTCAAAGCGCAGCAAGGTAATTTTTCGGAAAGTCCATGGGGTCCAGTGACGTCTACCGCAACAAGCAGTGTCTCATTGTCATTTGACATCGACGTTGCTAGTACTGACACAGAATCTGCGGCCCCCTATGTGCTCAGTTTTGGAAGTATTACTCCTGGTTCTGTCAACACAACAAGTGATAGAGTCTGGGTTGATTTAGCGACAAATGCCGCCAACGGTGGATCGGTTTACTTGTATGGCACAAATAGCGGTTTGTATAGTACTCGGGCAGATTACACGATTGCAGCGGTCAATGGCAACTTGACAGCATTGTCCGAAGGGTTCGGATTGCAGTACGCAAGTGTGGGGCAGAGTGCTGGTGGGCCGGTTGCCGTTGACTCACCGTTTAATGGTACCAGCGAAACGGTGGGGACTCTGACTACAACCCCACAGCGAATTTTTAACACTACTTCTGCCCCGGTTACGGCTGGTCGGGCGTCGTTTGTGACTAAGGCAAAGCCAAGTAATCTTGCACCGGCTGCGAGTGACTATGCTGATACTATTACGATAGTTGCGGCAGCGAGTTTCTAGCGACACATTTTTCACCGTTTCGGTTTTTCTTCTCCTAGTTGCTAAGGTTGTTTTCTTGCTACATTTACAAGAGGTAATGGTGTATCTACACAAACAAGTACCAGCTTGGTCGTTTTTGCTATGGATTGGCATAGTAGGATGGGTTCTGGCAACTGGTTTTATGTCTCCCAAGCCTGCGTATGCAGCGACGGGCATTCGCCAAACCATCAACTTTCAGGGAAAAGTAGTGAATCTCGATGGTACGAACGTGACGGACGGCGCGTATGATTTTGAGTTCAAAATCCACGATGCTGCGTCTGCCGGTAGCACCATCTGGACTGAAACGAGAACTGGTGGCAATCAAGTTACAGTATCCGATGGAGTTTTCAGAGTAGAGTTGGGTTCAGTCACTGCTTTGCCTGGTTCTGTGGACTTTAACACAGACAATCTATATCTGAGCGTTAACTTTAATTCAGATGGCGAAATGGATCCGCGCATACGTTTTACTGCAGTACCATATGCGTTCAATGCGCTGAAAGTTTCAGGCCTTACTGTCACGCCAACAACTGGTACTCTGACTATTCCTAGTGGACAGACAATTGCATTTTCCGGTGCGAATGCGGTAACTTTGACTAGTACTGGTGCAACAAATGTTACGTTGCCTACGACTGGTACGCTTGCTACCTTGGCAGGATCAGAAAGTTTGACTAATAAAACAATCGGTGCTTCCGGTCTAGTATTCTCTGGAGCTACTACTGATATTGATACGGCTGCGGCAGAAGGACTGGTGTTGCAGGGTAGGGCGGCATCTTCTTTCAGTACAACCGGTGGTGCCATCACGTTTCAGGCAGCTGGTTCGGGCACTGTTAGCACGATTCAAATTGGAGCGGGTGGCAGTGGATCGACAACTCCCGATTACCTAGCACTTGATGTCAAGAGTGACACAGGTGACCCAGCCGGAGGTGCGGAAGGGTACATGTATTACAACACGTCAGACAATGTATTCCGTTGTTATCAAAATACTGGCTGGACTGATTGTATAAGTAGCGGCGGTACGTACAGTACCTGGACTGTGGATACGGATGCAGATGGTTTTGACTTACAAGATTTGTCAAATATTGAGTTCCGAGAAACCGCAGCCGCATTTGCGGGGACTGTGGTCGGATTGTTTCGTGACAACTCTGGTGATTTAACTGCAAACGTATTAACCGCAAAAACATTTAATATTTCCGTAAATGGCACAGATGAGTTTGCATTCTCTAGCTCAGCGCTAGACGCTGGTACAAATTCAGTGTTAGCAGCGGCTATAGACCAGTCTACAGCTGGCGCACTGACTATTGGTAATACTACTGCAACGTCAGTCTCGATTTGTAACTCTGCAGCTTGCGACACCATTTCATTAGGGAGTAATGCGGACGCAGATACGATTACAATTGGAGATAGTTCTGATGGATTGACGATTGCAAGTTCTACCTTCAATGTTGCAAGTGGTGCAATTAGTGGTGTGACAACGCTGGCAAGCTCTGGTGATTGGGCATGGTCTGCTACAACACCTACGATCACCGTTAGTGGTACAGAAACATTTACTGTCACCAATGGCACTGACTCATTTTCCGTCAATACAAGTGGCTCCGCTATGACATTTACCGATGGCACAAATGCGTTCACTTTTGATGCGGATACAGGACCTTCGTATGCGGGAACAGCCAGACCTGCCAGACAGTCTATGCTTTCACCCGAGTATCCTGGCGCTACCTTGACTGGTGATGGTGGTAGTAACACCGGAACTATGACCTCAGATTTTTGTGAACAAGGAGCGAGTGCAGATATTCCAAATACGAACACTTCGGTTTGTAACACTTCCAGTGATATACATAATTACTATAGTTGGACAACGAACCAAGGCTCAGTGCAGGATTATGATGTATGGCTTCGCTGGCGCGTGCCAGATAACTTTGCTGCTTGGAGTAGTAATCCGATTCAGGTCTGGGCAAAGCGTACGGACGCAACTAACAATGCAGTCACTGCGTACGTGTATGATACTGGCGGTACACTGGAAAATGCTGGAGGGACTCAAATTGCAGGAACAACCTGGACGCAGACAGCTGTAGAGGCGTCTTTTGCGGGAACCTACACACCGGGTTCATACCTTACTATTCGTTTAGTCATGGCAGCGGATACGGGTGGCGATAGTGTCCAGGTGGGAGAGATTAATTTGAATTATCTAAGCAATAACTAATGCAGGTGCGTGCTCACTTATATACACTGCTTGAAAAATGTTTTTCTGTTTTACCTTTTTTTGGTGTTGTCGGTATTGCAACTGTCGTTGTCGTAACCTACATAGTTTTGCCGCTTAGTTCGTTGGGAATTTTTCGTCCTACAAAAGCGTCTGCAGCTGTGGAAATAACAAAGCATGGCGAGCTGCATAGTCGCACCTGGTATAACCCCGAGACTAACGAGTATCGCGTCGTGTCTCTGGTTGGTGCACCGCTTTCTTTGGAAACTGGACAGTTGGTTGATGCAGCGATTCACCGACGCAATGACCTAGAATTCCGAGGCTGGGAAATCTCGCAGGTACCGATTCCGTTTGCCGTTGCAGATTCGGGTACGATCATCCTTAAGCCTGGAGGTGAACGCGTGGGTGTAACTTTACAACAAACAGGCTGGTTTACCGAGGCAACCCAAGAATTTTCCGTTTTCTCGGACAATCCTACGTATGATCCTGCCAACGTTAGCTCGAAAGAACATAAGCGGCAAATTGGACCAGATCTGCAAACCTTGCAAACAGATGTAACATGGAGCTCAATTTGGGACGGCTTGGATTTACTTTGGAAAGTTAGTAGTTTGGGCGTGCAGGAAAAGATACTTGTTTCAAGTGATTATCGAACACGTTTTGCACAGACAGAGACGAGTACAACAGACTGGATGGCTTTCAAATTTGCAATTGAACTGCCTGCAGAAACGCAAGCAAAACTGGAAACTGCTTTGTTAGACAGTGATGAGCAAATGATTGCAGAGGATGCTTGGGGTTTATATGGTCTAGATGATGCATTACTTGCCTTCTTGCCTGCTGATTATGCCTATGTGGATACTATGAGTGAAACTGGACATCCGCAACGAAGACACTGGGCTAAGCTGGAGCGACAATTGATAGTTGCTGAGGGAAAGACTTGGATTGTAGTTGGGTTACCCGTTGCAGATCTGCGGTTACTGCCTGAGGGAGACATAGTTTTTGATCCAACTTGGCAAATTTCAACTACCGCGCATGACGCTTATAGTCAGGAAGGAAGCCCATGGAGCGAACTTACTACGCCTGCCTCGTCTATTTACGGAAAGTTTTACTTGGGAATTGACCAATACACTTCATCCACTGCGTATTGGGACGGCGGATGGAAGTTTGTAACTACAATTCCACAAGGCTCGACAGTTACCGCTGCAACAATCGCTCTCCAGGATAATGGGGATAATACAGGTTCAATTACGGGCGATTGGTATGGATACGATGTGGACTCTGTAACAAACTTCACCACAGATTCTCACAGAGTAAGTGATCACCATGCTCGCACCACGGCAAGTGTTGCGCACAATTATTCCGCAATTACTGGGACTATTACGTCTCCGGATCTGTCGAGTATTCTTCAGGAAATTGTGGACAGAGGAAGCTTTGGTGGAGATATTGGTTTGACGTATAGAAGCGATACATCAGTAGGTGATAACTGGCAAAGCTGGATTGATTACACTGATAACTCTGCAAACGCCGCAGTCTTAGATGTGACGTATACAGGTGACATACCCGAGTTGGAGCAAGAAGGATTTCGGTGGCGTGATGATGATGGTAGCGAGTCTGGCGCAACTTGGTTAGCGAGTCAGGATTCAAATATAACTCGAGCAGCTGCAACAAATACGCGTTTGCGGGTATTAGTTAATAGCACGCACGACCCAGGCAGCTCGCCATATCAGCTTGAATATAAACTATCATCCGAGAGTGCATATAGGACGGTTCTACCAGCAAACTCTTTTGCATCACTTGCAACTACAAGTAATTCAAATGGAACGTCACTATCAGGGGGTGTTTCCCTCAACATGCCTTCGGGCATAACAGCAGGTGATTTGCTGTTGGTGTATGCCTCGAATGACAATACTGGTGGCACAAATATGGCAATTAGTGGGTGGACAGCTTTGTTTCATCAACAATATACGGGAAATGTAGTTTCGTTTGGAGCGTGGGCAAAAATAGCTACAGGTAGTGACACCGCAACCCTGACGGGTGCATCTCAGGACTATGCCGCCACTGTTATGCGAGTAACTGACCATGGGGTAATTGATCCAGCAACTGATATTGTAGTAGGTACGCCCGCACTTACCTCGAATGCCAATCCAAATCCACCTAGTTTAGATGCAGGAATTTCAGAGAAATGGCTGTGGATCGAAGGGTTTGGTGCAGAGGATGATGATGCAGCAGCAGGCTCCTATGTTTCAACAAACTACACAGCAATAACATTAGTTGAGTCAGCACAGTCAGGTAGCTCAACTATGATGGCTGTGGGATATAGACAGAACGAGACACAAACAGAAGATCCAGGAACAATGGCCATGGATGCATCCGAAGAAGCGGTGGCAAACACGATTGCGATTCCACCGTATCATCAACGGATATTGCTTGCTTCATCAGCTAATATTACAGCTTCGGGTGAAAACACTACGGTGCAGTTGACCGCACCGACTGGCAAATCCACCAGTGATTTTGACGCTGGACGTATTCAGGATGATGAAAATCCTTCGGACACAATCGACATCACTGTGGATGACTATACTGAACTTGAGTGGAGTCTAACGGCTACAGCAGATGTGGAATCTGGGGACGTGTACCACTTCCGTGTTACCGCAAATGGCACGCCATTTGATACTTATTCTGTAACGCCAGCATGGACGATACCTTCTGCAGATTCTTCATTTGCACTGTCGTCATTTCGGTGGTTTGTAGATTCTAACAGCGAGGACGTTTCAGATCCTTGGGGCAATCCCGATATTTCAGAGGATACTAAATTAGCAATATTGCCCGCAACAAATGATGCGCCTTCGCAAACGGATGAGGTGCGCTTGTGTATAGCGGTTGCGGTAGGTTCGGCTAACTTGTCTGCATCCGCGCAACAATTCAAGCTGCAATTCAAATCTGGTACCGACGCGATCTGTACAACGGGAAGTTGGACTGATGTTGGCGCTGGGGGTGGTGGCGAGGTGTGGCGGTATGCTTCGTCATCTGTTACTGACGGCACTACACTTACAGACCTGGAGTTAACAGTTTCTGATGTGCTTGCAGTGTATGCAAAATCTGCTCCAACAGCGACCAATCCCAGTGGCGCCAACATTGGCGAAGCCCTTGAATATGATTTTCACTTGGAGCATAATGGGGCTGCAGATGCGAACACATACAGTTTTCGCATTGTGGAGAGTGATGGCACACCGCTTGATACGTATACGCGCTGTCCAACGCTTATGACTGATGCCGAAACATCCCAAGAACTGCGGCATGGGAATGTCTTTGCGGATGAAATTGAGCAAGGCTTCACCCGAGTAGAATAACGCATATGCGCCTGGTTCTCCCTAATAGGTATACCTTCCTTGTTGCACTTTTAAGGGGTGGTCGGGGATTCAATAAAGGATCTACCAGAAGATTTTGCATCGGTCTGTTTATTTGTATACAACTATTTCAGCAGAGTGCCATCGGAGCACTCGCTTTTTCGTTTATAGACTACTCAAACAATGGTGTTACTGCATCCGCAGTTGCAACTGATACGTTCGCGGAAGTTCTTGAGTTGCGTACACAGTCGAGCAAAACATTTAGTAAGCAGACAGCAGAGGGTGAAGTATTTAAAGTTGAACAATATGGCAGCCCAGTTCATTTTAAGGATCAGCACCAACAATGGCAGGATATTTCTACCGAGGTTCAGAGCATGCCTGATGGTCGTTATTTTAACAATACAAATGCATTTTCCACAGAGTTTGCAGCAAGTACGGTGTCTACAATGCATGCGCAAGTGACTCATGCAGATTTTTCGGTTGGGGTTACACTACCTGCTCAAACTCCAGTGCTTGCGCAATCAGTTGCTGGTAACTCATCCGCTGTGCAGTACCCCAACATTTTACCGGGTATTGACGCTAGGTTTATAGTGCAGCCACACCGTTTGGCAAAAGAGTTTGTGTTCCAAAACGCAGCAGCAGTACAAGCTGAACTGCCGTTTTTGTTGCATTTGTCGGAAGGAGTATCTGCAGCATTAGTTGATGGAGAAGTACTGCTGCTGAAAAATGAAGTGAGTATCGCCAAGCTTCCTCGTCCAAAAATATATGAACTGGAGAATAGAAAGCGTGGCTTTATTTTTGAAGGAGGAGTGACGTTTGAGATCGAACAGCTCTCGGAACATGTGGTCAAGGTAACAAAAGTCTTGTCAACAAATGCGTTGGATTGGCTAAAACAATCAGAGCGACAATTTCCAATTGCCGTTGATGCGACGCTGAATCTGCAAGTAGGTGCTAGTGCAGATGATGGAGATCAGCAAATAGGTGCAGACATTGATAATAGTATTACTAGAGATCGGATAATATTGGGAAATTACAATGGAAATCCGCATCTTGGTGCTGCCCGCTTTACAGGTGTGACTATCGATCAAGGTACGAGTATTACTAGTGCTGATTTTATATTGACTGGGCTCGCTGATTATGACTGTATTACCTGTTTCATGTCGGTAACAATGCAACTAGAGGATGTCGATAATTCTGCAGCACTTACTGATACAAATATGAATGACAGGACGCTTACAACCGCTAGTTCCAATCATGATATTTCCGCAATTCTTGGAGATGTTGAGTACACATTTGATGTTACTACACAGGTACAAGAAGTACTTGATAGAGGAGGCTGGTCATCTGGTAATGCAATGACCGTGATCGGTTCGGACAATGGCAGCGATGGGTCTGAGTGGCAAGAATATTTTTCGTATGATAATACGCCAGCAAAAGCGCCAAAGCTGGTCATTGTGTATGGTGGATCTCTGACATACGAACAAGAAGGGTATCGCTGGCGTGATGATGATGGTAACGAAACGACTGCGGCTTGGCTTGCGGCACAGGATAGTAATATAACCCGGGCAACCGCAACCAATACAAGATTGAGAACACTTATCAATACGACATCAGATGCCCCAACCAATCAATATCAGTTGGAGTACAAATTGTCTAGTGATACTGGTTATCAAAAAGTTGGGCCGGCACCAAGTACTGCGACACCTGTTGTGGAGTCTCGTTCTTCTGGTGCTTCTGCTGCAGCTAATACAACGAGTCACGCTATTACTATGCCGAGCGGCATAACAGCCGGTGATTTATTGCTCATAGTTTTCTCTAATGACGGTGCTGGAGATGCACAGATTAACACAGGTGGGTGGCTTCGATTAGGCAGAGCGGTTAACTCAACAGTTGTAACAGGTGCGGTTTTCTATAAGTTCGCAGAAGGGAGCGATACAGCAACAGTGACAACTTCTGCTTCCGAACAGTCCTCCCATGTAGTGCTTAGAATTAGTGGTGCTGGGGTGCCTACCGCGACTTCGGCTAACGGAAGCAGCACTAACTCGAATCCACCTAGTATTGATATGGGAACCTCTAGGAATCATTTGTGGGTAGCCACACGATCAGGTGACTCTACTGTGGTGGCATCAGTTGCACCAACTAGTTACACTAATCTTCAGACTCAAGCAGCAGCAGGTACCGGTGGTGCTTCCACCAACACTGCCGAGTACTCTACAACCTCTGCTACAGAGGATCCTGGCACATTTACAAGTGCAACAGAGCAGTGGGTATCATTTACAGTTGGTATTCCACCGGCAGATGCTACTGGGGGGCTGCGATTCAATACGGCTCAGGCAACTGGCACAACAAGTCTTTCAGTTGCGTATCCCCCAAGCATCAGACCAGGGGACTTGTTGGTGTTGGCAATTGCTAATAAACATTCGCCAAATGTCCCGAGCACTCCTTCGGGCTGGACTGCACCTAGTAATAATCAGGCAACTGGTACGTCTGGAACAGATGGCGTAGATACGGGAAGTGTATATACCACCGTGTTTACAAAAATTGCAGATGGTACAGAGTCTGGCAATCTCAGTGTTACCGTCACATCGGGAAATTCTTCTACAGGTAGGATTTTCCAGCTACGCGCCGCGTCGGGGAAAGTGTGGAGTACTGCTTTAGCGTCTGGTAATGATCAGACCCCGGGAACAGGTTGGTCGGTTACCGCTGGATCTGATCCAGGAATTACGGCAGGCGACATAGTGCTGACTGTTTCTGGTATGAACAGTGATGCATATGCATGGAGTGCTCAGTCAATATCCGCAACAAGCGTTACATTTGCTAATCACGAAGAGCTCTCAGAGCTTAATGCTACCAACGGTAATGACGTTGAGATGACTGTGTCTGCTCATTTCGCAAGTAGTGGAACATCATCGGCAGCACCTGTGTTTGTGATGACATCTAGCGGAACCGCGACTAATGCGCCGGTTGGTGCGACGATATTTGTTAGAGCTCGGCAGGTTGATGCGCCCATTATTATATCTGCATCAAGTAATATAACTGCTTCTGGGGATAACACGACTGCACAGCTTACTGCACCGAGTGGAAAAAGTACCAGTGACTTTGATGCGGGAAGAATGCAGGATGATGAAAACCCAGCTGATACTGTGGATA
>CAZBTU010000021.1:0-7209 GCA_964494905.1 uncultured Pseudomonadales bacterium
AATTTGGTTAGTTCATAGTAGATTCCCCAAACTGCCATGGCTATAAAGAAGACCAAAAAATAGTGTGGCAAAACCAGCAAAATTAAGGGAAAAGTGAGAGCCAACAGCAGCAACCACTTTGTAAATAGCCGATAAGATGTCTGACCAAAAAATTGACCGGCAACTAGATCGAACACCAATCCGCACATGGATGAAGTACTCATGATCAACCCCATCACGAATGGGTTGCCGAATCGTTGCTCGATCAATATTGGAGCTACATATGACATAACAGCGTCACCACAATAAGCGGCCAACAAGACCACACTGAAAGCAAACAGCCTCCTCATGGAGTTTGGAAGTTGCGATAGTCTAATTGGAAGAATAGATTGTGGAGAAAATGTGGCAGACACAACTCCATGATACTGTGCACTTAGGCTGGTTGTCACCACGCTCGTAGAGTAAGTGGCATATAGGAATTGAGGTCAGAAATGAAAAACTAATTGAGGCTATGACTTGCTTGATTGTGCCAGTGACTCTTCTGGAGCAGTAATAATTCCGCCACCTAAACAAATCATTGCCTCTGATTGAGGTGCTTGTTGATAGAAAACTGCTGACTGACCTGGTGCAATCCCTTGAGCTGGTTGAGAAAGCTCAACTTCCACATGAGAAACCATATCTGATGTGTGAACATGGCAAGCAAGCAATGCACCTGTGTGTCGAATTCTGACTTTTAGTGGTAGTGTCATGTCTGGTGGCTGAATCCAGTGGAGCGAATGAACATAAAAGGCTTGCACAAAGGTTTCAGAACCGAAACCAACCACTAATTGATTAGTTGTAGCCCGTTTGGCCAAGACGTAAAAAGGGGGAATCAGATGCTTATTTACGATCTCACCTGATGGCAAAAGATCTTTAATACTTGAATCGACCGAGAAACCATGTCTCTGCCCTATGGTGTAAAACCACAAGCCCTTATGGGTGCCTATCTTTCTGCCATGAATATCTATAACATCTCCGGGATTTTCCCCCAACCGATCTTTCAAAAAATCATGAACATTAATATCACCAATAAAGCAGATGCCAACTGAGTCCTTTTTATTGCTGACATGAATAGCTCTCTGTTGAGCAGCTGTGCGGACTTCTTGCTTTGTCATTTGAGCGAGTGGGAAATGACACTTGTCTAGTTGGTTTTGCGTAAGTAAGTACAAAAAATAGGTTTGATCTTTTCGGGTATCTTTGGGAATGGTTAGTTGTGCTGGGTGATTAGCAGTGCTTGGTAGTACCTGAGCATAGTGTCCTGTGGCTATAGCATCAAATCCTTCGTCAAGGGCCCAGTCCAAAAACAAGCCAAACTTGATTTCCTTATTGCACAAAACATCTGGGTTTGGCGTGCGTCCTGCTTGATACTCGTCAAAAAAATACTCGACTACTTTTTGTTTGTACGCAGATTTAAAATCTAGAACACGGAAGGGTATGTTGAGTGATAAAGCGACCTTAAGAGCGTCAGCACGATCTTCCTCTGATCGACAGCCAGGAGCTCGCCAACATTCCAAGAACACGCCCGTAACATCAAACCCTTGTTCTACCAGCAGATGTGCTGCCAAGGAAGAGTCAACGCCTCCAGACATTCCCAGGGCAATTCGTTTGCGAGTTTGAAACGTGTTACTATCTTGCATGGTCAGCATTTTACCATTGCCAGGTGTATTGATAAAAAACGTGTTTGGCTTTTTGAGTGTACTCTACCGAGTAGGTCCGTAATAGTGAGTAGTAGAGAAGCCATTTTCCTGACCAATTTCTCTCATTAACTGACTGTATTTTTGTCTATTTTTGCTAAAGAAAAGTGGTAACTGAGGTTGAAAGAGAGGGTTAAGCTGGAGCGCCTTGTCTACATCCTGTATTGCCAGCTTACCAAAATATAGTGGAGTTACGTCAAACTCTCTTTCTGCTAACCAATGCCATACCTCAAGCATTCCCTCCAGATATAATAAGTCTTTGGTGTATCCACCGGGCTGACTGGTATCTTGCATGCCTCGTTTGGCTCTGACTGCAAGAGCCCATCTTCTGTCAGGTAAGTGTACAAACGGTTCTAGAGCGTGCCAGACTGCTAGAAATGAATCTTGTTGTGCAATTGAGATTGCTAAGTAATGAAGTGCTTGAGCAGCAGCCCCTTTGTAGGAGAGTGGCAAACGCGCATGAAGTGTGGCTAATCCTTCTTCAGTCTGCAAGTACTCACTGAACCCAAAATTTTTCTTCTTTTTGAACCATGGTTGCACCTCATAGTTAACTCGCCTGATGATGTGAGTCCCAACTTCATGATAGAGCATGGCTTGTAATGTTTGTTCGCGGTAGTTAATTGGCAGCCGAAGCTTAAGATGTGTCGCGGTAACTGATGCCTTGGAGATGTAGGAACTAGAGAATGTGACATCGTATTTTTGTTCCAGGTTGTGCAGGCGAAGGAATTGGTCTATTTGTTTGGCCACTAGAGGTTGTGACACTACTGATCCTTGGCTTTCTAGTAGCTCAGTGGTTGTGAATTTTCGGAATGTTCGCTCAATAATCTCGTTGGCGATTGCAAGTGTTGTTGGTTTTGGAGTTCCGTAGGCTGTGAGAGAACTTGAAGAGATTGGTTCGGGGTAGCGAAACTGTGGATTGAACGTGGGACTAGCCAGAAACTTGACTCGTTCTTCGGAGACATTGCTAGGGGTAAGAGTCGCGATGGTACTCATCCATCAATCTCCCCTATCAGGAAGCCTTCAGTGTCTTTGCGACCAAGTTCAACCTTATAGCTTGTTCTATTGAGCTTCTTTGTCACAACCATTGCAGTTGTGTACTTTTTGCCTTTCAGTTTGTATGTGACCTCTACAACAGGCACCTTTCCTTCCTGTGACTCTTGTTGTTGCCAGAGTAAGTCATCAATGTCTACCAATCCCATTTCTTCTGCAAAATCTTGGCTGATTGCTGACCTGAATCGACCAGTGTTGACGAGCGCATTCGCATGATGTGGCTTTGTGTGTTCATCGTAAATAGTTAATGATGGGTGTGTTGGAATGATTTGCAACCCTTCTTCTGCTTTAATTTTGTCTGCGAACGATTCTGCGAAGAGTGCTTGAGCAATTTTTACGCCATGTTTAGGGTCACGGACATCGAGGCCCTCTACTCTCTCTAAACGACGCTTGAGCCCGGCTTTGTTGGCCAACTGGATGGATAGACCGGGAAAGCCATTGAGTTCAACAATCATGGGGCCTTTTTCAGGATGAATGAAAAGATCTGCTCCCATGAAAATAAAACCTGCAGCATTTGCTGCTTGGACAGCTGTTTCTAAGAGCTGTGGCCAGCTGGGTATTTTAATGCCATTTACTTTTTTCTTGGAGTTTGGAAAGTGCGTGATGAAGCCTGCTTTTCCGGTGATACCATGTGTGGTGATGCCGGTTGCCATGTCAACCCCGAGGCCAATTGCGCCGCGGTCTAGGTTAGCCTTACCTTCTGATTCCTTGGTAGGGATACGTGCCTCAGCCATAACAGGAACAGAGTTGAAAACGATTACCCGAATATCGGGTGTCCCTTTGTATGAGTACTTAGCCAGGGCAGGATGAGCCATGATTCTCTCCTCGAGAATTGCTTGATGGTTACTTCCCCAGACGCTGAACTCTCCATCGATAATGTTTTGGACGTGTAGCTTTAAGTCAGAAAGCTCCAACTCTTCATTAAAGTTGTTATACCAGATTTCTTCGGTTGGGTGCTTATCTTTGATAATCCAGATACCTTTTCCAGCTAGTCCATTTGCTGGTTTAATCACAAAGGGTACAGGGATAGCTTGCCAATTAATTTGTTCCGGTTCGCTATGGGCAGAAAAGATGTGATAGACCTCGGGAGTGGGAATGTGGTGCTCATGCATGAGCGTTTTTGTCCGCAATTTCGAGAAGCCGTATTGTTTGGCAGAGCCTGGATTCATGCTGGTGTACACATGACGGGCATTCATACCCAGAATGTGTGAGGGTTTAATTGCCATAAAACCTTTACGCCTAAGGGTCTACTCTTCTTCGATGAGTGCTCGGAATCGCAGACGCTCACTGAGCCGCAGTCCCACAAACTTACCAATTACTAAATCAATTAAACCTATGACCACGATGAGGAGTTCAGGTTCTACAAGCGCAAACTGTTGCATCGGCTCCCATTTGATAATGAAACCGGCTAGTACTGCCAGGCCAATCGTTTCTAGAGTCAGTGCAAGGGCTTCACTCTGTTTTGTTCTTGCCTGTGCGTCTAAAAAGTTCTCTGCTAAGAGTACTAAAATCAGGATTGGAAAAATATTAACACTCATCAGCGTGACCAAATTAAACACTGGTGCGAGTAAAATCATGGCAAAGATAGCGAGCGAGACGGTCCACAGCAGCAGTGCTGTTCTTGGTAAATACGCGAGATGTGATCTCTTGACTACCCTTTTAGCAATCAGTGCTGTTGAGACGATTGCCAAGAAAATCAGCAATCCTTCAACAACACCTGTTGAAACCAGGGCAACTGATAAGACAGCAGGAATGTAAATACCAAAACCTCTAAGGCCAATGACATGACGTGAAGCAGCAATCAAAGAAGCTATCAGTGGGAAAAGGAGAACCAACACAATAATATTTGGTTGTACTCCTTCAGTGATAGCGTAACGAATGGCGTGTTCAATAAAGTTGTTCCAACTCAAAGGTCCGGGTGGATTCGCGTCCAAAAACGCGGTCAGGCGACTTTTTTGTTTACCACTGAGCTCAGTGATATCTTGATCAATCTTTTCTTTGATTCGCTGCTCCACTTGAGCCGAAGGTGAACCAATGCTGCCAGACCCAGTAGCCTCAGCTGCTGCAGTGGCTAGATCAGCTCCTGAGGTTGCTGAATTAGTTAAGGGGATCGTTGTGACGGTTTGGGCTACAACTTTGGTAGATGCGGCAAAAACTAATATGCCACAAAGAAAGAAGAGTGCTACGAGCTTTTTCATTTCTGTATTATACCTCAGGAGCGATTCTGTGCTCCATATGACTCAATGAGTCGGTTGGTTTGGTATATTTGGTGCTCACACAATCTTTCGTAATAAAGATTGAAGAAAACCAATCGTAACGGCAACAACGACCAACGAAACGAAATGCCCGAGTGAAACACCAAATATTTGCATCGGTTGAATTGAAAAACCTGGCACCAAGTACGTTGTCAACCAAAGTAAAAAAACGTTGATAATTCCAGAAAATAAACCAAGTGTAATGATGGTAACTGGCAAGAACAACAACTTGAGTAAGGGTGCAACGATTGAGAACAAAAAGCTCAAAACTAGGCTCGCCAACAGGAGTGTTATCCAACTGGAGATGCCGACTGTTGGGAAGAACCAAGCCAAGAGTGCTAATGTTGCTGCTGTTCGCAGAATGCCACGGAGCATGCTTATATAGTAGCAACAAAAAGGCTGAATGTCGAAGTTCGACTCAGAGGAGGCTGCATTTTTAGTGTCAATTTGGTGTAAAAAAAAGCACTCTTTTGTAAGAGTGCTTTTAGGTTGTCAGTTGTGGCAGGGCTTAACAGTCGCTAGCCGAGCCAAACGAAAATCGAGTAGACTAAGCAACCAAAGTAACCGCCTGCCGTGAGATCAAGAAACAAATAGATTAATTCGCTTTGATCTCGACCTCGAACTGTCAGGGGATAGACAAAGAAAATCCCCAACAGGTATGCGGTGACACCAAGCGGTAGGAGGCAGGTCGTGGTCACAGCTGATTGTAGTACCATGGCACAGACGCCAAGGATTGCGCCGATAGCATAGACTGCCAGGACGGCAGAGCGGCGCGAGTCGCTGGTCAGTGCTTTTACTCCAAAGGCAACTGGCCAGAAGATCATGATGAGAATTCGCTCCCATTGTGTAAGTAGACGCGTGTTGAACATTTTTCCCTCGTAGGTTAATCAGATGGTTGAATAAGATTCGATTTTTGGGTGAGATCTCAGTCAGCTGCAGCAAGATTGGTGCATGATAGAATCAAATCCAGGTTGGATTGACTTTGGCAACATAGTTAAAGAACTGTAGCTTTTGTCTACGCTCTGTAGATTCGCTACAATAGCCGAGACCTCGGCCAGAAGTGTGATTATACCAAAATCGGTTGTTTTCTAAGTAAAAAGGCTTCTTTGTCTTCGTTTCCCATGGTGTGAATTGCTAAATCTATGTACTTCGTCCCTAATTTGTTGAACCAACTTCAAGGCAGGATGTGTCTCAGGAAGTTTGAGTACCGAGTACTCGATGGATTTGCGACTCAGTGGTCTGACATCAGCAGCATCAAGGTGAGGAATAATCAGCCTATCTGGATTTTTGGCTATACCAATGACAGGACAGAGCCAGCTCCAGACAGAGAGTACAGATCTAACTTGACCTTTCCCTCCATCGATTACGAGCAAATCAGGAATGCCCCACTCTGGGTGGTTCTGCCTTCGGCTGAGCGCCTCACGTAACATGTGATAGTCGTTTGGGGTATCAAGTGTTCTGATGTTAAACAATCTGTATTGATCTGTAGTGGCTTTGCCCTCAGTAAATACAACCATGCCAACGCTAGCCAGTGTGCCCTGAATATTACTAACGTCATATCCCTCAATTCTGTTAAGAGTTGCGGTCCTTGGCAGGTGGGTATGAAGATTCAAGATCGATCGAAGATAGGCCCTGCCATCAGTGGCAATATTGGCAGTGAGTGCAGCCGTACTTAATTCTGGTTTCAGCTTATACGTTGTACTCGTTACTTCTATGATTATGGCAATCGTATCTCTGAGCTGGGCTGCCTCTTCAAAGCGTTCGGCTTGAGCAGCTGTTTTTAGGCGTTCAGCAAGTTCTCGCAGAACGTGCTTCTTTTTTCCTTTCAAAAAAAGCACCAGGTGCGATATGTTTTCTTGGTAAGCTTGTGGGCTAATTTCACCCAGACAAGCCCCCGGACAAAGATCTAAGTGATACTCAAAACAGGCAGCTGGGTGTCGGGCATCAAAACCTTTTGAGCACCAAGGAAAAATTCTTCGAGCAATCTTGAGTACTTCTTGTACCTTATAAGCACTGGGAAATGGCCCGAGAATTGTTCCAGGTTTTTTTAGTTTAAATAACTCTTTTTTTCTAATGCGTACGACTTTAGGAAAGGTTTCATTGGTAATGTGAATGTACAACGGACTTTTATCATCTTTTAGGAGGACATTAAAGTGCGGTTGGTAAGTTCTAATGAGCTCTGCTTCAGTGAG
>CAZBTU010000021.1:7309-8544 GCA_964494905.1 uncultured Pseudomonadales bacterium
AGCCATGAATCACTAGGAAGTACTACAGGAATTTTGACAACTTGGAACGGTAAAATATAGGGGAGGTTTTCAATTCGTTTTCCAAGTGACACCGAGTTCAAGGCAAACTCAACGTCTATATCGTACCATGCTTGCCCAGACTGGTTGAGCAGTTCAAGCACATATCGACCAGGAAGGTGAATACCAAGCAAAGCCTCAGGTCGAATGGTGAGTAAAAACTCTGGTTTTCGTTCTGGAAATTCTTGTGCGAAGCTTACCTCAATGTCTTTCGAGTCAAGCGTTGCAGACTTATATGCCCCAGCTGGATAAGGAATGGTACTTGATATACCGTTAATGGCAAAAACAATGTGATTGAGGTCAAAGTGATCAAAATAATTCACACCTTTAGTTGTGTGTCCCCAAGTTGGATCAACAGGTTGCCAGACTTGCTTTTCTGCATTAAAAAAATCCGGCCAAGCATGGAGCACGTCACCAGCAAAACTGAGTGGCCTTAGCTGTGAATTCCTTGTGTATGCATACCCAGTAAGACGACGTGCTGGTATATTATTTGCCCTCGAAAGTGCAACGAAAACATCAGTGAACTCTTGGCAAACAGCGTCTTCTGGGTGTTGCAACGCTTTTGCCGCACCCTTCCGTTCTGGGGCCTTTGACTGAAAGTCGATTGCTGTGTATGTCAATGTGTTTGTTACAAAATCATAGATGCTTTTTGCCGAGTTAAAGTTTTGCGCCTTTTCTTTTATGATTGTCTGGCTTGTTTCCCAATATTCCTGAGGTTGTTGGTGTTTTTTACCCGGAGGGATGAGGGGAAACGAAGAATCGGGTTCGAGTGTCACCCGTGCAACAGCTGTAAGCAGAAGGCTTGTATTTGATGTCGGAGGTAATGTGTAGGTAGCGATCCAATTGCCATCAGGGTCTCTGTCTAGTTTTTCAGGGAGAGGATCAATTGTGTGATAGTGAAGTTTTTGAAACGAGGTGTCGGGTGGAAGTGAAACTTGAGTGATGCCTGAAGTGCTCGTGGAATTATCGAGATGATACCGAAGGCTGAGAAAGTAATATTGTTCAGAGCCGAAAAAGAGAGAAAGAGATTGCTCACTCGGTGTTGCAATTTGAGTTACGACTTGGGTTGGTGTTTCTTTGCTGTCTACAATTTGACCTGTAGACCGAACTGGGGAACCAAATTCTCTGGGTGTTCTGACTTCAATCTGAATTTCGTTATAACTCTCGCTATCTGTCAT
>CAZBTU010000021.1:8644-13737 GCA_964494905.1 uncultured Pseudomonadales bacterium
GTGTACGAAGTTTTTAAGACAGTGTGAAAAGTTTCTTCACTTGCAGCACTAACTTTCACGTAAAAAATTGAAAGTTCCAATACGGCTACAAGAAAAAATATAGTTGAAATCTTCAAAATCTGAAGAATGCGCATGATACTACTTACCATACCATTTCTGATTACTGAACGGTAATAAGATTATGAATCTTTTCTTGATTTTGTATTGTGAGAAAATTCTTCAGCTAGATAGCGGCCAGTGAAGGTATTGGACGAATCTGCTAATTGCTGGGGTGTCCCCGTTACCAGTATTTCTCCTCCACCCTCGCCACCCTCAGGACCCAAGTCAATAACCCAGTCAGCGTTCTTGATCACATCTAAGTTGTGTTCAATCACAATAACAGTGTTTTGTGCACGAACGAGTTGGTCTAAAACGTTCAGCAAATTCTGAACATCTTCAAAATGCAGTCCAGTTGTTGGTTCGTCAAGCAGGTACACAATGTGGTCATGGCTTTTACTGGATAGCTCCTTGGCCAATTTAACTCTTTGAGCTTCACCACCACTCAGAGTTGGTGCTGGTTGGCCAAGTTTTAAGTATCCCAGCCCAACTTCTTGTAATGTCTCTAACTTTGTTCTAATTGTGCCATGCGCTTTAAAAAACTCCAAAGCATCATCAATGGTCATCTCTAAGACTTGGGAAATGTTTTTTTCTCTATAGAATACTTCAAGTGTTTCTTCGTTGTAGCGTTTACCGTGACAAACATCACAGGTTACATAAACGTCAGGTAGGAACTGCATCTCGATTTTTAACTGTCCGTCTCCTTGGCAAGCCTCACATCGTCCACCCTTGACATTAAAACTGAATCTACCTGGTGTGTAGCCTCTAGTTTGGGAGTCCCTGGTGTTCGCAAAAATCTTCCGGATGAAGTCAAAAATTTTGGTGTATGTTGCGGGGTTCGATCTTGGTGTTTTTCCAATCGGACTCTGATCAATCAATGTCACCCTTTTTACTTCATCAGGAATACTGATCTGTTCAATTGGTCCAGGTGAAACTTCAGGGGTGCGGCCGAGATGTTTGGCGAGATGTGCATAAAGCGTATCGTGCAACAGTGTTGATTTTCCAGAGCCAGAAATGCCAGTGATGCAGACTAATTTTCCCAATGGGAACTCGACGTCAACGTGTTTGAGGTTGTGATGTGAGGCACCTCGAATCGCAATTGTTCCAACTGCTGACTGTGCGAACACAGGACTTGTCGCTTCAGGATCAACTAATTTTCTATCGGTTTTCTTGCCTTTTTGGCGATGCACGTCTTTTTTGCGTTTGAGATACTGTCCTGTGAGGGACTGTTTATCAGCCATTATTTCTGCAGGTGTGCCTTGGGAGATGACCATTCCACCATGCACTCCTGCCTTGGGACCAAAATCAACTACTTGGTCCGCTGCGAGCATAACATCACGGTCATGCTCAACAACTATCACGGTATTTCCTTTATGTTGTAAGTTTTTGAGTGTTTCAATTAGACGATGGTTGTCACGTTGGTGTAGGCCAATTGTTGGTTCATCTAAGATATAGAGCACCCCAGTTAAACCTGTGCCGATTTGGGAAGCCAGTCTGATTCGTTGTGCTTCGCCACCTGCGAGTGTTGAGGCTTCACGGCTTAAACTCAAATAATTCAAGCCAACAGAGTTGAGAAATGAGAGACGATTGGTAATTTCTTTGAGAATTGAAGTTGCAATTGTGAGCTCTTTTTCCGAAAGAACTTTATCTTTTACTAGGTTCTCAACCCAAGTAAGGGTTTGGCTGATTGGCAGATCAGTGATCTCAGCAATATGTTTTCCATCGACATGAACACCGAGTGCTTCGTTTTTCAATCTTGTTCCCCGACATTCAGGACAGCGTTGGCGGTGCATATACTGTTCAATTTCCTTGCGAATATAGTCAGAGTCTGTTTCTCGGTAACGACGCTCCAAGTTGCTTATGAAACCTTCAAACTGCTCATGGATCACTGTCTGCTTACCAAAGCGATTTTCTCCCTCAACTTTGTAGACCTTGGGACTGCCGTGCAGAAGAAGCGATTGAGCCTCTTCAGTCATTTCCTCGAACGGAGATTTTCTAAAGTCATAGCCCTCGTTTTCTACAACTTCTTGTACAAGACGCGCCCACCAACTATCAGTGCTCATTACTCTCGCAAAAGGAATAATTGCACCCTCACTCAACGAAAGTGAAGGAGCTATTATTTTTTGTATATCAATTTTCAACAGCGATCCTAACCCATTGCAAGTAGGGCAAGCTCCTTGCGGAGAGTTAAAAGAGAATAACCGTGGCTCAAGTTCGGGTAAAGATATGCCACAATCCGAGCAGGCGCGCTGTTCACTAAAGAGCGTGTCTGTGTAGAGTTTGGGGTCATCTGGGAAGTCAAACGATTGATCATCAATGTAGCTGACAATGGCAAGCCCTTCAGCTAATTTCAGTGCTTCTTCAAGTGACTGAGCAATACGACTGCGGATGGTTTTTCTCTCTTCCTTGTCGTTCAGTTGTTGGCGTGTGACTGAAAGGCGGTCGATGATAACACTAATGTCATGCTTATTGGTTTTAATGAGCGTGACGTCACTTTCAAGGTTAAATGTTTGCTTATCAATCCTCGCTCGGCGGTAACCTTTTTTGATGAGTGTGTCAAACAGGGCATGAAATTCACCCTTTTTTGCTCTCACTACAGGTGAGAGGAGCATGACTCTGACAGGTTGACCGTTTGCCCTGTTTTCCAATTCAGTGAGCACTCGATTAACTATCTGATCAATGGATTGGGTAGCAACTTCTTTACCACAGTTAGGACAATGTGGATGGCCTACTCGGGCGTATAGAAGCCGCAAGTAGTCATAAATTTCGGTTATAGTTCCAACAGTTGAACGAGGGTTGTGTGAGGTGGTTTTTTGATCGATGGAGATGGCAGGTGACAGTCCCTCGATGTGATCAACATCTGGTTTTTGCATGATGCCAAGAAACTGACGTGCATATGAACTAAGGCTTTCTACGTACCGTCGCTGGCCTTCAGCATATAGTGTGTCGAATGCAAGTGAGCTTTTTCCACTGCCAGAAAGTCCTGTGAAGACGATCAATTTATTTTTTGGAATCTCGAGACTGATGTTTTTGAGGTTGTGTTCTCGAGCGCCTGTAATCGAGATAGTGTTTGGGGGTGTTTGGTTGGGCATAGGCGGGATTGAGCCGGCGTCAGCAGCCTGATATGTACGTGTCATCTCTACGTAAAAAACACGAAGTTATAGTATAACGGAAAAGCTTTGAAGTTGCTAGTTTGACTGATCTGGACTATGGTTCGGTCTGATCGAACTCGAGGAGTGGAATCTGATCTGGCAAGAGAAAACCTCGCTGAATAAGTTGTGTAATAAACGCTTCTCTGTCCTTAGGGTTGCTATAGATAGGCACATACCTGAGTGTCTTTTTTTCATAGTTAGCTGTGCGCAAGGCATAGGTGTCGACATTAAATACTACGTCCAGTCCCCTGTCTGTGGGTGCGAAATGCATGACCCCGAGTGTATAGAGGCCGCTATCCGTTATCATTCTGACGCACTGTCCGTCAAAGTAAGCCTGGTACGCTCTTGATTGTTTCTTTTTAATATCACTCTCGGGAAATTGGGTAGTTAAGTAGCGATCCGTGAAGTAATTGCGGTCAAGACCATTTCCCAACTTAAATGCCAAGAGAAGATGGTCGAAAAGATGCCCAAGCTGCATCCTCTTCATCAAAGCTTCGGGTTGATCGTCAGGTAAGGAAACGTGATTGAGACAGATCCGAATGGCAATGTCGAGCTTAGGCCGAGATTCTGGAATTATCGAGGTGCCAAATATTTGACATACCTTGTCAATGTATGACTTGAAGGTGAGTTCAAGCTCCTCATTTGTTGCAGGTGAGGAATCATTTATCCAGCGACCCATTCTGTCGCGAACTTGTGTTAGCCGTCTTTCCAATTCTGCTAGTTTTTGACGGTGGTTTTTTAGTTCTTGAGAGGGTGTTGCCTGATCTACAGTGTTTTGTGACACGGGTTCAGTACGTGGTTCAGACATAGTCTTGATTATAGCAAACACTACTCCAGACTTTTTATGGTGTCACGAAGTATGGCTGCCAGCTCAAAGTCCATGACCTTGACTGCCTCATTCATGCGGCGGCGAAGCTTTGTTGAAAGTTGTTTGCGATCGTATGGTGTCAGAGCGCTGGGATTGATGTTGCTTAAATCTATTCTCTCCCCTTTTGAGAGCAAGACAATGGTCCCTTCGGCTTTAGGTTGCTCAGCTTTGACGCCCCTGCGACCGCGTTTGAGTTTGTTCTGATCACGCTCAGCCGAGCTGATCATTTTATCGCGAATTGGTTTGTTGATCGTTTTAGCCTCTATATCATGTTCATTGTTGAAGTCAGACTGCACTGTCCGGCGGCGCAGCGTTTCGTTGATTGCAGCTCGCATGGATTTTGTGAGTCGATCAGCATATAGAATCACGTGTCCATCGGCATGACGGGCAGCTCTACCCATAGTCTGAATAAGTGAAGTTCGTGAGCGCAGAAAACCTTCTTTGTCTGCGTCAAGGATTGCGACCAGTGTAACTTCCGGCAGATCGAGCCCTTCTCTCAAAAGGTTAATCCCGACAACAACATCGTAGGTTCCGCGTCGAAGGTCATCGAGGATGTCTGATCGCTCAAAAGTCTCTACGTCTGAGTGGAGGTAGGCAACTTTTGGATATTCCGTCAGTGGAACCTGCAAGCTTTGCAAAAATTGTTGGCGCTCGATTCTATTACTTCGTATGTGTGAGAAGAATTGAGGCTCAATCTTGTCAATTGCCATGTCTTCGATTGGGAGCAGTTCTTCATTCCAAAGAATTGTCTCTTCGTCTGTTGGCTGTTCGAGTGTTTCTTTGCTTTTTCTCAACAAGGTGTTTACTTTATCCTGCTCGTTCAAGAATTCAGTCAATGCCTCGGCCATTTTTTTGGTTAAGGTTGTCACAAGCACGCGTTGGCCTTTGGCTTTGCGCAGCATGATTTCCAGTACTAAATCTTCAATTTGGCCCTTAGTTGGTCGAAGCTCAACGTTTGGATCTATCAACCCGGTCGG
>CAZBTU010000021.1:13837-15248 GCA_964494905.1 uncultured Pseudomonadales bacterium
TCTGACTCGATCTCGGCTACGGCTTGATCTTGGGTTTTTGGGTTGACCACATAGTGTTTTGCAGGGTAAATCACAAACCTGTGCTGTGATGGTTCATCGGGATGTTGTTGCTGTTTTATGGGTGAGCCTGAAATTGGGTCAATCCAAGTAATGCCAGTTATTCTATCCTCCAACGTCTCGATATGCAGCGCTCTGTCTTCATACGCTGGCCACAGTTGAATTGTGTCCCCTCTTAGGCGATAGCTGCCTCGATAAAGTTCGGCAGTGGAACGTTCATATTGCAGGTTAGTAAACTGTAACAACAAAGTCTCACGGGCAAGTCTTTGCCCTTCCACTAACTCAAGAATGTAACGACCATATTCGACGGGAGAACCTAAGTTGTAGATGCATGAAACCGATGCGACGACAATGGCATCTGGTCTTGTTAAAAGATTTGTAGTAGCCGAGAGTCTCAGCTTATCGATTTCATCATTGATGGTTGCTTCTTTTTCGATATATGTGTCCGTAGAGGGAATGTATGCCTCTGGCTGGTAGTAGTCGTAGTACGAAACAAAATAACTAACCGCATTATTAGGGAAAAAGTCACGAAATTCTTGATAGAGCTGAGCGGCTAGCGTCTTGTTATGTGCAATGACGAGTGTAGGCAGTTGCACTCGGGCAATAACTTGGGCCATGGTGAAGGTTTTTCCCGAACCCGTGACGCCCAAAAGTGTCTGGTGTTGCTTGTTGCTATTGATGCCAGAAACAAGGCGTTCAATTGCTTGAGGTTGGTCTCCGGTGGGTTGGAAGGGGGCTTTTAATTCAAATCGCACAGCAGCATTATACCTTCTCAGCTGCCTCTTGCAGAACAGGCATGAAAAAACCCCTGGCTTGCAAGAAGCAACCAGGGGTTTACTAGATTCTGTACATCTTCACCACCTACTTGTCGTAGATGATGACATACATCATGGACACTCGGTCAATGATGTTGTCGAAAATGGCGACCAGCACCATTACGGCATACAGTGGAAGCTCATCTGCTGTAGCGCTGAAAGAGTCTGCAACTGCGTTCCCTTGTAGAAGTGAGGCACAAACAACGATAGCAATATACCCCAATGGGACAATGATGGCCAACAGGTGCTGCAACCAGGGTTTGCGGTACTTGTACGCAGTCCATTGAGAGATGTTGCATAAAGCTAGATTTAGGATTCGGATGGGAACCCAAATGAGCAATGCGAAGATCAAGGACTCCATCTGAGCAGATACACCTTGGTAGAACTCAGGGAAAAGATCAAGTGCAGATGCAAGCTGCACTGTGACTACAGCAACTAACAGCGCCAAGAGCTTTCTGCTCCAGCCAGGATGTGCTGTGTAGTAAAAAAGTTTGGGTAGGTCATTTGTATTCATTACTCACCTATGTGGCAACCACGTG
>CAZBTU010000021.1:15348-19588 GCA_964494905.1 uncultured Pseudomonadales bacterium
TTGGTTCGTCAGGAAGCCGAGCACTACACTGACCCCCACTCTTCCAAGTACCAATTGATGCTTACAGTCAAACATCAAGTGTTAGCAGTTAATGCTGGTATTGACGAGTCAAACGCTGATGAGCAGTATGTATTGCTTCCAAGTGACCCTTATGCCAGTGCGGCAGAGATTTGGAAGTGGCTGCGGAAAGAATACAAACTGAAAGATGTTGGTGTAATTATTTCCGATAGTCGGACGTTTCCACTCAAATGGGGAACGATTGGGACCTGTCTGGCGCACGCTGGTTTCAGTGCGATTAACAATATGATCGGAAAACCGGACTTGTTTGGAAGGCCGCTTCACTTAACTCAAGTGAACGTGGCTGAAGCATTGGCAGTAGCAGCAGTATTGGAAATGGGTGAAGCTGCTGAGGCTCAGCCGGTGGCAGTTATCACTGATGCCAGCATGGTTGTGTTTCAGGATCATCCACCAACTCAGCAAGAAATAAAGGACATGTACATTGCTCTAGAGGATGATGCATACGCGCCCATTCTTATACGAGCGGATTGGAAAAAAGGCGGCAGCAATTAATGCAAAATTCCGCACTCAAACAAACGTTTGAGCCAGTTTTGAGCGTGTTGGGTCACAAAATCTAACGTGACTGGTTGCGCATACAGTGGATATAGACCTTCAAGTTGAAACTCAATGGTGACGTATGACTCAGAAGCGCTGATAGCTTCAGCGAGTGCTTTGAGCATTTCGTCGGTGCACTCGGCAATTGGTAGTGAGTCGCTGACATTGAGGCCGATGGGAAGGTGAATCATCATAGGATTTTGAAACTGGTTGAGCACGTCTTGCCACAGAGCCTTAGGCTGAGCAACGGCATTGTGGCTCGCGAGAAAGTGCACTACATCGAATACCATACAGGTATCCCAACCAAGCTCTTGTAATTGAAGCACAGAGGCTTTGGTTTTTTGCAAAGTGGGATCATCCACACTATTTTCCACTGCGAGCGGCACACGTTTGGAGGTCGTTCTCAGTTCGCCTTGTTCCAGAAGCATAGAAGTTTCAGGTTCATGCAACAGAATATACGGTAACTCTGTTCTATCGTGAAACTGTTTCTCTGTAGCATCGATAAGTTGCAGGCTAGGGTGAAGTACGCTGTTATACAAACCAATTTTTTTACTCAACAGTACCTTTTGCATTCGAGGTAATTCTGTATCCAATCGTGTGCCAATACGGCCGTGAAAACCAGCTATATGTTGTTGAAGTATTGGTTCTTTGCTGAGTCGTGCGAGCTGCAAGTGGCGCCAAGCGAGTACTTCCAAACCGATCTTAACTGAGCTGCCTTTGATAGGACTAACAACATGTTGCCAAAAGTTTATCGAGTGTACAGGATTGCCAAACAGACCGACGATGTCTGTTGAAACAGAGAAATTAAACTTTTTTTTTACGGTGGATAATGTGTTTGTAATCATCGGGGTCGAAAGATGTATTATACTGTAAACGGAGTAGTTGGTGCATATGATATCTATTTCAACCAAAACTGGTGATGATGGAACCACGGGCTTAGCCAACGGGAAGCGGGTCCCAAAAGACGCATTGTTAGTTGAGGTTATTGGTACGCTTGATGAGCTCAGTTCTTGGATCGGGCTTGTGGCCGCACACTGTGGCTCAGAGTTTCCTCTTCATCGAACTTTTTTGTTGGAAATTCAAGAAACAATGTTTCATATTGGGGCTGAGTTAGCATTGTCGCCAAAAACAAAATTAACGATCAAACCCTTAAAATTGCTTGAAAATGCAGCTCAAGAAGTGCAATCTCAAATGGAGGATGGCTGGCACAGCAAGTTTCTTTTCCCTGGTGGTTCAATACTCGGCTCATATCTTGATGTAACAAGGACAGTTAGCAGAAGGCTTGAACGGCGTGTGGTTGCACTTAGTCGCGAACAATCTGTGTCTGATCTCATCTTGCAGTACCTGAATCGACTTTCTGATTACCTGTACGTATTACGTTGTTTTGTTAATCATGCCGTTGCGTACCCCGAACAGCAGTTTGAGAGAACCAAATCAAAAAAATAGCTTGAGTATGAAAGATATCGCGCCTCGCAACTACGCACCCAACTTGTTTGACATATTGCCCAGAACGGTGAGAAAAGGAGACTTGTGGAGTGTTGACGTATTTCCTAATTTGGATAGTGAGCTCTACGATTTTTGGTTTGGTGAGCAATTGGCTGAACTTGGAGTGGAGTCATTTCCCGAACTATTTTCTGAAATAATGCGTACCACCAAGTCTTGTCACGTCTTAGATCTTATGGGAGGGGCATATTTCCTGAAACCAGAGGAGTATTCTAGAGTCTCCTCGGTTACAGGGTTTCGATTGGGAAATCCTGAGTCGAAGTATATTGAGAATATTGCAGCCGAACTTCAGTACATACATGAGAATCCCGAATATGGGGGCTCAGGCTATCTTCAACAATTGAAATCGAAGGCTAAGTTGCTCTCATTGCTTCGGCAGGAGCCCAAACGAGCTGTTGTCTATGGTTCTTTATATGATAAGGACGCTTGGTCAGTGCTTGATGCCTCAATGTCTGGCCAAAACATTGAGAGCATTAATGTGGCAATCGTCCGACCTCTGGGACCATTTCTCAACAATCATTTAACAGATGAGCAAAGCTTCACGGACCGTGAAAAAATTAAGTATGCAGCTGTGTTTACTCGCGTGACCAATGAGTTGCTGAGTAGGATCAATCGAAATCTTGGTTTCGCATTTGTACAAATACCACAACTTTTTCCGAAGGTTTGGATTGAGGCTTGGGCCAAGAAGATGGAGACAAGGTTCGGTTGTTCAGTGCGAGTTGCACTAAACAAGAAATATACGGAACAATACAAAAAAAATGAGCAATTTGATGCTTTATTTCGATTCGAAAAAAGGTGATACCCTATGGTTATCTGGAAGAGTCTAGTACCTAAACTTTCGAATTAATCCCACAACTCTGCCTTGGATCTGCACATTGGTAGCGTAAATAGGACTCATAGATGAGTTTGCTGGCTCCAGTCGAATACGGGTAACCTCTTTGTAGTAGCGCTTGAGTGTGGCAAGCCCGTTGTCGAGGAGTGCCACTACTATGTCACCGTCTTTCACTTCCTGAGTCTCTTCTACCACCACATAGTCATCTTCATCAATGAGGTCTTCGATCATAGACTTCCCTTTCACTTGGAGGACATATGAACGTTTTTTGCCACTAATCATTTCGGGAGACACTTTGAAAGTAAGACCCTGTTGAACTGGCGGCTCTATAGGTGCTCCGGCTTGAATGTATCCCAGGAGTGGCAGATCAATGCTATCTGAAAGCTTAATGTAGGTGCGGTCTATGAGCTCTATACCTCGAACAGAACCCTCGTGCTTGCGAATAATCTTTTTTCTTTGCAGCGCTTGGAGGTGTTCATGGACAGTTGCTAGTGACGAAACACCAATGGAATCAGCGATTTCTTTGAGGGTAGGCGAAAAGCCATTTTTTTGGATATATTGGCCAATAAAGTCGACAATTTGTCGTTGTCGTTTATATAAAGTGACTGCCATAGGCTCCTTTGTTGTAGTTTGATACAAAATTTTCCCAAAACCCGAAAGTATTCACAGCTTAACCGAAAATGAGGCAAACCGTAAACTAGATCTTTTATTGTCTTTTGCTATCAAAATACATCACGGCAAATAAAAAAACCGTAACAAGTGAGAAAAAGAAAACTTTTCTGTTTAAAGTAATGCTCGACCGGTCATTGATTCGGGTTTTGGAATGCCCATGACATGTAACATGGTTGGTGCAACGTCAGCCAGGATGCCTGTGGGCAACATGATTGGTTTGTTAGCATACTGATTAGCGATGATTATAAGGGGTACTGGGTAAATCGAGTGCTCTGTATCTACCTCACCTGTGGAGTTGCTTATCATTTCCTCAACATTGCCGTGGTCGGCAGTAATAAAGACGGCACCACCCTTATTAAGCACTTCTGAAACGATTTGTCCTACTACTTCGTCAAGTATTTCACATGCTGTGATAGCTGCAGCTAAGTTTCCCGTGTGGCCCACCATATCTCCGTTACAGAGGTTTGCGATGATTACATCATAGGTATCTTGTCTGATTCTTGTGATCATCTCGCTAGCAATTTCGCGCGAGCTCATTTCGGGTGCCTGGTCATACGATTTTACGCCCTTTGACGGTATGATAACGCGATCTTCCCCAGGATATAGAACTTCTTGTTGGCC
>CAZBTU010000022.1:0-17474 GCA_964494905.1 uncultured Pseudomonadales bacterium
TGATAGCTGTTCTGCACTTACCACCACTGTTGCTGTGGCTTAGTAATGCCCCAGTCACAGATGCACCAACAGCATTCCCTAATCCGCAGACAGCATTGTATCCTGTACTGCATTTTTTCAGTCTACTTTGCTATATTTGGTTCCTCAGAATAAGTAGACCGCGGCAAACACTGCGAGAGCAAAAAATTCCGCTACTACTTATCGCATTAGTTCCAGTTAGTGTATTGATGACCTGGTTTCTGGCATTGGAGTTACAAAGTAGCCAACCAGTAATTTACAGCGTACCTGTTGGCAGCTCTGATGTCTTAGCTGATGATCCAAATGGTCAACCTGTTAGTATTCCCTGGAATGGAATCGATCCGATGCAAGTACCACCCGACTCGCTGCAATCTCAAATACCCGCACATGAGAAATGGTACCACCCAACTATCCTAGGTACGCACATATACTCACAACTGGATGAGAGTGGCAGAACGTATTTCTTGTCAGATGATTTGAACACCAGTGGCGAATCAACTGCAAAAATTATAACCAGAGACCGTCAAGAATCCGAGAACCTACCGTATGCTATAGTTTGGGAGCCCAGCACTCCCACAGCAATTATTCAATTTTTAGACGATGATGCAGAAAGCTATTCCTTGTATCTCGTTCAACCTGAAGGAGCGTATGGAACGAATCTACCAATTACAATTTCAGTTGAACAACTGCAGCTTCCATATACACAAAATACTCAGTACGCACCAATTTCATGGGTCTATCAAGACACTATTTTGCTCCGCAGAACTGCTCCAGCACTTAATTCTGAAGACCAAAGTTTAGACATGCAAACATATTGGCTGTACTCGCTAGCTGAAAAGAAGTTGTTGAAACAAGTAGATTTGTAGGGTTAATTCTATACGCATGAAATACACTTTCGGACTCATTTTACTCGCTGCAGGAGCTTTGTTACTGCGTTCTCTATACTTGAGACAGCCAAGTAGCCAACTCATGCAAGCCACCATAGAACCTACTACATCATTTCGGCCAGCCGCTACGCCTCCCAATCCACAGACTCTCCAACTTGTCGAAGCTGCTTTTCCAGATTTCGTGAACTTCACTGAACAACCAACATATGGTGGAAATCCCATAGAGACATTTTCCGGTCAGTCAGTTGACAGTTTCCGAATTGGAAATGACGAGTATTTGATTTTTACCGTCCACGGCAGCGGGGTGCCAATAATAAAAGCCACCTGCTTTAGAATTTCTCAAGACCGAATTGTATACAAGATTGGTGAGTTTCCCCAAATGACTGACTCGTATTGGGGGTATCGATCAATTGATCCAACAACTTGCAATGGAATCAAGTAATTTTACTTCCAATTACTCAATCGAGCATCGTCCGCAACTAACTGCAACTTATTTGTAGCTTTATTGAAAGTGTACAGCTTTCCATACGACAAACTCGGGTCAAATGCCTGCAGCAGAACAATGTTTTCGTCCAGCATTTCAAACATCTCCGCACCTACACCTGGTTCATTTTTAAAACTTGCAATCTGCTTCAAGCCTGAAGGTTCTTGAGCATCAACTGTCAGCCATAAAATTTCACTAGTCTCTTCGCCTTCCTGCAAAGTGTAAGGGACTGCGAAGAGTTGCAAAGCTCCCATTTGGTAGCCACCATACAGCGCATGATTTTGATGTACGGTAGCAATTTGCTTAAAATTTTGATCTAATATGGAGAGTTGCAGTAGAGCTGTTGTAGAAAAACCTGGTTCAGCGTCTAGGTCTTTGACGGCAACTAACGAATTCTCATCGTACCAGTCTAAAATATACCCGCCGTACCCACCAAGCTCATCAGCTAGAGGGACAGAAACTTCAGCTTTAGTCTCCATAGACACAACTACAGGCTCCATGCCTTCGTAGAATCCTCTTCGCACATATAAGTGCGTATCAGTCGGGGAAAAACTCATGCCACTGTAGCCATAAATTGGAGAACCTGCGGTATTTTTTACTTGCTTGGAAGTTGTAGCTCCAAACAACGACTCAGTCGTGTTTGTTTCAAGCGAGTGCAGATACACATTATTTGTAGTTGAAAATGCCAACTGCTTGCCGTCACGGGAAAATGCAAGATCGACAAGTCTATGCACATACTCAAGCTCAGTGGTAACATCAAGTGAAAAAATTTCAGTTTGCTGATTTGTTTCGGTGTTGAGCAAAAAGAGTGTATTTGGATATACAAACTTATAATTAGCTGAGTTTTCTTGTAAATCCCCCACCGTGTAGGCCACAAAATTACCGTCTGGGCTAGACTTAAATGCTTGGACAGCTCTGCCAGCTGAGGACAGTTGGGTATCTATGCCATTCTCAGACTGCCAGAGTTGCCAATCCCGTACGTAAAAAAGTGGTTTGGATTTTTCCTGGAACGTTATTTTCTGGCGAGGCTGTTGATGTTTCTATGATTTGTTGCTGTGGTGCTGACTCCTCGGGGCTATTAGTTTTGAAGAGCCGATGACCACCGCTGATAACTATCGTAAGGTACAGGAGAATGAGCGCACCTCTGATAAGCGTATTTTTTCGCTCCATGGATTGGGGTTGTTCGACTGTGGATTGAAATTGGGCTGGTTGTCCGATTGTTTGTTCAGACGTGGGCAGTTCGTTCATGTTTTCATTGTACAACAAAGCACTTTATCTTTTGTCTTGCGACTGATGGTCAAGAATTCTTCAAAACCCCCAACACCTCTTCCCGAATCCCCTCAAAAGTATCAAGTTCTGACAACGCATCCGCACTAAACCACCCAATCCCATCCGTCTCCTGCATATTCTGCGTGTACTCCACATCCGCGACAGGCTCAAGTAGGTAGATGAACGAGTAGTGCTGCTCACACCCCCTCGGCCATTTCTCGCTCGGATGTGGCAGACTCGGATCCTCACTCGCCAAGCGAGCATTATAGTTTTCCTGACTGATCCAATGTAGGTTTGCGTATCTTGGCGAAGGCAAGTACTCGCTATCTGTAGACTTAGGCTGAGGCTGCGCAGAAATCACTCGCGTCTGCACGCCGGTTTCTTCTAAGCACTCTCGCACGGCTGCCTGATGAGGCAGTTCTCCCTCTTCCATGTGCCCACCTGGACAGAGCCATATCCCCAACTTTTTGTGCTTAACCATCAAAACTTTGCCTTCGTGAATGGGAATACCCACCACCGTCCAACAAAATCTTGGAGTTTGGATATCAACCGGTTCGGCAATTTTCATGTCAGGCATATACCCTTTCATCCCCATGTGGCTAGTGATCAGAGCAAGGACATCTGTATGCCAGCATCTTTCTTTGGCATGTAACTGAAATCCACAGGACATTCGATTAGTCTGTTCCATTTATTCTTAAACTTCACTAGACCTTTATTCAAACCAAAATCATACACATCGCGTGTCACATGCACATCTTGCAAACAATAGTCGCGCAACTTGTCCCACTCTTGGTTTTTGTAGTACTTGATTGCATCAAGTCCGTTTCCACTCTTTCCAATTCCTAGTGTTTCATGTGCTACCGCATCCAAACTAATTCTGTGTCCAGCACTATCTTTAATGCGCGTCAGTATGTCGAGTGTCGGAATTTTCGATATATCACCAGAATAATAGGGAACCAGCGTTGCCATATCAAAGCCGTCAATATTAAATCCAATTACCAGATCGGCCTTTTCAAGCAAGGGAAAAAGGTTCGGCAAATCCTGTTCAAAAAATCCCTGCATCTCACCTTTTCCAGACAGGCCATTTCTCACGCAAACTCCCACAAAAGACACACCAAGCTTGTCGGGATGATACCCACCGACCTCATCAAATGCATGTTTTGTTTCAACATCAAGTACAACCTGCAACATATGGCAAGCACTTTCTAAAGACCTAAACCAAAAATTCTAACTAACTGCTGCTAACCGCTCGGCAACTTTGGTCCAAAGTACTACATTCCAAAACGCACTAACGTATTCTGGTCGTCTGTTCTGATATTTAAGGTAATAGGCATGCTCCCAAACATCAAGCCCCAAGAGCGGTGTGCCCTTAAGCTCACTCACATCCATGAGTGGATTGTCTTGATTAGGCGTAGAACCAACGCTGAGCTTGCCACCTGAAACCACCAGCCAAGCCCATCCCGATCCGAATCGAGTTGTTGCTGCCGTTTCAAACTCTTCTTTGAATGCTTCTACTGAACCAAAATCTCGAACCAAGGCATCAGCAATGATCCCATCCGGCTCGCCCCCAGCTCCCGGTGCCATGCTCTCCCAAAAAAGGCTGTGGTTATAGTGCCCACCACCATTGTTGCGAACTGCCATGGGTTGGGATGAAACAGTCGCGAGCACTTCCTCAACTGTTTGATTCTCTGCTGGCGTACCTTTAATTGCATCATTCAGTTTATCAACATAGGCTTGATGGTGTTTTCCATGGTGAATCTGCATGGTTTGAACATCAATATGTGGCTCAAGAGCATCGAAACCATAGGGAAGTTGGGGTAGTGTAAACATATACGTCTTTCAGAGCTAACTTTTCTATACTTTAAGGGCTGTCAGCGCAAGCCAACGACTGGTTATTTCTTGCCAGTTCTACTTCGATCCATAACTTCCAGCAGTTCTTGCACTAAGTAACCAACAAACGCATACACAAAGATCGCGAATAATGTCGTGAATTCGAGTGTGAATCCGCCGCGAATTGACGGCGTTGGGAAGGCTAAGAGGAATGGAGCCAAGAGTGGTTGGGTTGTTTCATATATCCAACGAACAAAGCCTGCCTGTGGATTTGCAGCAAACAACTTCAAGATAAAGCGAAAGATGAGCAAAATCTCTACCAGACCAAAAACAAATGTTGCAAGATCGCGTAGCAATTTACTCATACCTGCCTCTCTTTTCTTCAAACGTAGGTGTGAAGAAACCAAAATCACTGGACTATACGCCAAATGACCCTGAAGTATTAGTAACACAAAAATCTTGATTGGTCAAATTTCTCTGTGATGTGGACTCTAGTTTTGGGACGGCTACACAAATCAGCTCATCACTCCCCAAAACATCTCTTTTAGTGCCACAAGTGCGGTGTCAGCGTCTGTCTCACGGAGTAGTTCCTGCTCTGCCATTAACCGGTTGGTTTGATCTTTGATTGACTCAACTGACAGCATTCGAGATAGCACGTCCTTCCTAGCGACGAAAATCAATTGCCGAGAGAGGTTTCTGCTGCGAATAGCAGTTTGCTCATTGAGTACTTCTATAACTTCCTCTCGTGGCATGCCACGTTTTAACTCAGGCTCAGTTTCCCAGCTCCGCATGAAAGCCACAAGTCTCCCTAGCTCAATGGTGAGACGCCAACATTGAGATTGCGGCTGATAGTCCTCTCCCTGTCTGCCAGAAAGCGGTCCAAAGTCACCCATGCTATCCTCTTTACTCACTACATGACCACAAAATAACTGTTGCAACCAATCCTGGTCACTGGGGTTCGTAAGACCAACAAAAAACGAGGCCGCCAGAATCAACTCAAAAAAAGGACAACTCTGAGGCTCGACGCTCTGCTCAAACTGATTCCCCACCTTTCTTGCTAAGATTGACCCAAAAACTGTTTCCTTGAAGTCATCAAGTCTTTCCACGCTTACGTGCCGCTGATCGTTTTGGTCAGGATGGAAACGCATTCTGATTTTTTCCACACCTTTTGGGCTGATTTCGTGAGCAAAAATGAGTTCTCCACGACCAAGCATAACCCACCTCTCTTTATGAATATAAGACACTCGAAATATCTCATGAGAGAGGATTTATACAAGCGCAGAGACAAGTCCTACAAAATGAATCAATGTGGAGATTAAGCTACAGTGAAAATTCGTTGGTAATTCTGCTCAGCTCGAGCACTCGGTCACGCACGGTCGTTTGGATTACTTTCTCCCAGCCTGCATACTCGAACTCATCCGAAGTATCACTTGCAACTTTTGAAGCTCCTGAAACGAACACATCTCCCAACATAAACCCAGATGCACCACTCTCTAGTGCTGCTCTCAAATCGTTTTTACAAGTTTCGTACTCGCTCTGCCGTGAAGTGACTACCCAAGGAATATCAAGCTCAGCTGTGATGGTGGCTGCAGCGAGAGGATCGCCCAAATACTCAATTGCAAGTAGATCGCTGTGACGTCCAAATTCTTGCACACTTCGCAGTTGCGTCTCGATCATTTTTGCAGTATCCGTACCGCCATCTGCCAGGGTGTGATAGACATACAGCTGAAGAATGAACGCGATACCAATATAGCGACAGTAGTCAGCAATCTCGGCTACGAACTGTTTTTTCTTAAGTGCCAGTGTCTCGCCAGGATGGTAATAGAGTTCTAGCTTGGCTACGCCATAGTTGTTACGGATATGGTCCAAACTCCAACCATCACCAATTCTCGGGAGTGCTAAGGGATCAACAGCGTCCATTCGCTGTTCTAGACTCAGCACTAATCCCACATCGTGTGGTTTGAAAAACAAACTTTGAAATGATTGCGATGAATCGAGAACTACACCAGAAGTAGAGGCGCCAAGTTCTGCCATCGCTTTCGCTTTTTGTTCATTCTGAGCATCAACTAAGCCAAGACTGGAACCGTGAGTAACAGCAGAGTATAAGCGGTCTAATTCTAAAATGCAGTATCTGCCACTCGCAGACTGAAGTGCAGAAAGAGTCATGTACCTAGTATACCGCAGATGATATCAACTTGGCGCTGGTTATCCAACCAACTCAGCTGATTAGCCTCTGCTGTCTCGTCGATCACCTCGAGGAGCGTATGATCCAGGGCCTCGTCTGTCAAATGATCTGCCTCGATCACCACCACGTCCGCCGCCACCGAATCCTCGGCCACCTCGGTCTCCGCCGCGTCCGCCTCCAAATCCGCCTCGACTGCCACCACGGTTGCCGCCTCGGTCACCACCGCCGCCTGGAGGACGACTGGCTTTGCGCTCTTCTTCTTGTTCTTTGGTGAGCATGGAGAGTCCAATTTTGCCATCTTCTTTAATCTCTGAGATCCTGATATGAACCTTGTCGCCAACTTTAACAATTTCTGATGCGTCCCCTACGTACTCAGTTGACATATTGGAAACGTGGACTAGACCTTCACGCTGCGGTAAGTACTCAACGAACGCTCCATAGTTCTCTACACGAGTGACGACACCATCAAACTCTTCTCCGACTTCCATAACTCTCATCATGTTTGAGATTATAGAAACAGCTTTGTCGATCTTTTCTTGATCAGGTGAAGAAATATTGACGAGTCCCAGGGTTTTATCTTCTGACTCATCAACGTTAATCTCAGCTCCTGAAGTCTCGATGATACTCTTGATCATCTTTCCACCAGGACCGATCAGCTCGCCAATACGCTCAGCTGGAATCGTGAGTTGTACTATTTTTGGTGCGTACCTAGAAATCTGTTTTCTCGGCTCAGCTATACACTCCAACATCTTGCCAAGTATATGCAAGCGGCCAATTCGAGCTTGCTCTAGAGCCTGTTCAAGTACTTCACGAGTGATACCTTTGAGTTTAATATCCATCTGGATCGCGGTAATACCTTCGGCAGTTCCTGCCACCTTGAAATCCATATCACCGATATGATCTTCTAATCCCTGAATGTCAGATAAGACTGCAAATCTATCTTCGAGAGTCATCAATCCCATAGCGATACCAGCGACTGGGCGCTTGAGTGGCACACCTGCGGCCATGAGTGACATGGTTGAACCACAGACAGATGCTTGGGAAGTCGAGCCATTTGAGCTCATGATCTCAGATACGACGTGGATGGCATAAGGGAATTCTGCTTGGCTTGGGATCATTGGCAGCAATGCTCGCTCTGCAAGTGCTCCGTGTCCAATCTCTCGCCTCTTTGGTGCCCCAAATCGACCAGCTTCACCAGACGCATAGGGAGGCATGTTGTAGTGATGCATGTAGTGGCGAGTTTCTTCACCTTCGATGCTCTCGATCAACTGACCCAGTGTTGGGTTGCCAAGAGTTGTGATCGTCACAGCCTGGGTAGCACCGCGTTTGAACATGGCAGATCCATGGGTACGAGGAAAGACATCGACCTCACACCAAATTGGGCGAATTTCATCAGTTTTACGATCATCGGGTCGAACTCCTTCATCAACGATCATAATTCGAGCCAATTTCTTGAACAAACTGTTAATTGCTGCTCGGATTTGCGAGTCAGTAATCATCTCTTCTTCAGCCAGTCCTTTGTTGAACTTAGTTGAAATCTCCTCGATCAATGCTGGCAGTTCTGCATCTTGCAGTTTGCCTTCTTTGACCAAAGCAGCTCGAACTTCTTTTTCATAGTCGGCTTGGATACGAGCAGCTAGACTTTCTGTGGCTGCTTCTTTTTCTATGTACGCTTCATCAACCAAGACCACTTTTTCTTTGCCAACTGCGTCAGCAATTTCTTGGATCTGAGCACAGAGGGTTTTGAAAATATCCTGAGACTTGAGGAGTGACTCAACCATGACTGTTTCGGACACTTCGTCAGCACCAGCTTCTACCATGACGATAGAGGCGGCTGTTCCAGAAACGATCAAATCCAAATCACTAGTTTCGCGCTCAGTGTTGGTTGGGTTGATGAGGTATGAGTCATCAGCTTTACGGTATCCAATACGAAGTCCTGCTAGAGGACCATCAAAAGGAATATCAGAAATTGCCAAACCAATCGCACTACCCAAAAGTCCGAGCATGTCTGGATCGTTCTCACCGTCAAAGGAGAAAACAGTACAGATTACTTGCACTTCATGGGTAACACCATCAGGGAACATTGGGCGCAGTGAGCGGTCAATGACACGAGCCTTAAGAATTACATCATCAGATGGCCGGCCATCGCGCTTAACCCAGCGGGAACCCTTGATGATACCACCCGCATAGAGCTTTTCTGCAAACTCGACGGAGAGTGGGAAGTAGCCGAGCTCGGCTTTGCGGCCCAGTGCTACCGTTGTGTGAACAACAGTTTCTCCACAGGTAACCAAGACAGCAGCACTGACTTGTTCGGAAAATCTACCAATTTCTACAGTAATAGTTTTGTCTCCAATTTGGAGATCTTTTTTATATGGTTGTATGTATGTGGGATATGACATCTCACCTTTCGCAGCCTTTGGATGAATACCGTATCTCTAGCATGGCAAAAACTAAAGGACGTTGCAATGAGCGAACAAACGAAAGGAGATATTATTATTCTGTAAACAGTTCTAAGCTCTATGATGTACATTCGATATAAAACTTGAAGAATGTAAATCGTGCAACCTAGAACTGCACTCTGTTTGCTTTTAAGCTCACTAGCCACACTAGTATACCAGAGTCAGCATGTAAACTCAATCAATCAGCACAAAATGCAACAAGTTTGTTCAGCTAATAGACAAAAAAGTCCCGGTAAAACCGGGACTTTTTTATAGACTTCTAACTCATTAGGGAGTTGGTGTCTTTAGACAAGAACCATTGACTATCTGATGTCCCACTGGACAACAGTATAATGTGTTGCCATTCGATGAACAGGCAGACGACCCCTTCACGTTGTATCCAGCACAGTTGAGGCGCGATGCACAGGCTGGCACTGGTGGTGTTCCTGTTTGAGTCATAACAATCTCAGCATCAGCTCGACATAATTCTACAACTGGTGTTTGACCACTGACCTGTGATCTCCAGATTGGGTTGACTCCCATGCCGTACGTTCCGACCTTGAAGGGTTTAATAACATTGAGTTCTGTGCTTTTGACAATACACTTACCGTTTGCACAGGATCCAACTCCACTACTACCGACCCTAGGCACGAATACGTAATAGTCGGAGTTGGCATTGAACCAACCATCGGCCTTGTTATCTAAACGAACAATATATCTGGGCAGGGTTGCTCCAACAACATCTTTCGCCTGAGTAAACTCAAAGACAAATTCGTTGTTTGCATTGCTATATCCTTTTAGATTGCTCGCTATTGACGTCGTTCCGAAATCAAAGCCACTTCGTGTGGTTCCGACTGGAATCTCAAGATATCGGCAGACCTCAAATGCGTTGGTATTTGCACAAGTTATACCAGGATTTCCAATGCGTTTGAACGCATAATCGTGGTCTTTATCATTGTTACTCAAACGAACCGTGAATTGTTGGCTCTCAATATTCATCTGCATGGTAAATTCACCATTCGCATTTGTTCTGGGTCTGTCTGGCGTGGTAACAATCCTGTTTGAAGGCAGTATTGTAGTACCCCAGAAAGCAATGACTGGAACATTTTTAACAGGTCTGGCGCCATCACCTGCGGTACATACTACTCGGCCTGAAATGCTGCGTGCGCCCGATTGGGTTCCACCGCCGCCACCGCCACCGCCGCCACCGCCGCCTGGAGGTACAGGAGTTGGTGATGTGCTACCACCGCCGCCGCCACCGCCGCCGCCGCCACCGCCGCCACCGCCGCCTGGAGGTACAGGAGTTGGTGATGTGCTACCACCGCCGCCGCCACCGCCGCCGCCGCCACCGCCGCCACCGCCGCCGCCTGGAGGAGTAGCCTTATTTACACATTTGCCGTTGGTTACAGTGCCAGTACAACTCTCATGTGGACCACTTGGATTACAACCAGCTAACTGACAGTTAACAGGCGATGAACTATTCCCATAGGTTCCGCAAGCATTAGCTGTCCCCTTACACCAACCTGGATTCGATCTATCAGGTTCACACCCAAATCGGCCACAATCACTTCCACCTGGGAGCCTCGCACAAGCTGTTGCTGAACCAGTACAAAGGTAAATTGACGATTTGCTACAACCTGCCTCATTACACTCGCTACCAGACAATCCAGCACACTGTGGACGAAACGGTCGCCACTCACAGAACTCGTTATTGATTGCACAAGCCAGCCTGTTGTTATCAAAATTACCGCAGTTAACACCACTCGCCTGCTGACGCAGATCAGTGCTCTTGCGCATTAATGTCAAAACAGAAACTGCTCCGACTAGCACGATGGCTAGTACGATTGCACCTAAAATCGATTTTAGTCGAAACGAGGATTTCCTCGGATTACTTCTCGCCAGCTTTGGCCGTGATTTGGGCATGTGGTACTCCTATATATTCTAATACAACTGCTACGAACTGTAAAAATACAGTATATTTCAGAATAATGAGATACCTCACCTAGTGTCAAGTATGAAAATACAGCTATAGAGCTACACGCCAGTTTTTTCTTCAATAAAACGTTGAATAGATCACGCTTTGCATTCAAAATACACTAAAGATAGTGTTTCCATATCATAAATGATACAAAAATAACAAAACCTTCAATGTGCAGGACAGTGAAAAAAATCTTGCCGTCAAAAAATCTGTTGCAGAAAAACTACTAAGCGAACGATTGAATTATTTCGAGAGTTCAAGTCGGTCAATTAACTTGCGATATCTCTCTTCACTTCGTTTGAGCAAAAAGTTAAGTAAACGACGACGTTTGGCAACTTGCTTAAGCAAACCACGACGGGAGTGATCATCTTTTTTGTGATCAGCTAAATGCTTGGTTAATTCTTGAATAGAGTACGTTAAAAGCGCAATTTGCACCTCAGGAGAACCCGTGTCACCTTCAAAGAGTTGAAACTCCTGAATAATTTGATTTTTTTGTACTTTGGCTAAAGCCATGGTATTCCTTTCTGTCATTCTGCTTGATCACAAGCAGCCCATGTCAAGTTCGTCGAAATAAATTTGAGCGACCAACTCGCATAGTAACCATGTTTGAGACCCAATTATACCATATACCAGTCCAATCAACCATTGCGAATAAAGTACGGTAGTGGGTCAATTTGAAGAATTTGAAGTTTCCCTCATATCAATTCGAGGGATTTCACGAATTTGAACAGTGCCAGATTCATTTGGTTTGGATATACGAACTTCATCACATTTCCATTTATCTTTATAGTGTTCAATCCACTTTTGACGATTCTCTTTAGAATCTACTTCTTCAATTCTATGTAATGCGATTCCTAAACTTTTCATATTAAGTGTTTTTCTTCCATCGAGCTTTAGCCGCTATGTGTGCAATCTCACTTCTTCTTTCAGAATTAAGATTTTGAGCTCGTATTTTTCCACCTTTTAATCCACCCAATCTCCCCAATGCTACTGCAGCTGGGTTCTTCACTTCCTTTTCCTCATCATCTTGAGTAGATAAGGAGACAACATTGTAGGCTTTGACATTTACATCTGACATAGGTTCATTGTACCAGAACTGCGTAAGCGATCAAGCATGACTCGAGGCGAGAATAAACATTTATTGATTAATTTGCCAAGAACAATACTGTACGAATAATATATGAGTATGGAAAAAGAACAAGAAATCAGTGAACTTCTCAAGCAACTTATTGAACAAGTTACGCAACTACAATCAGATTTAAAGCAGATAAAAACTGCCTTAAAAATTTCTCCTTATGAGTGGGTTGGTCCAAAACCTTTGGAAATGCACTAGATTACTCGAAGTATTTTTATTGGACTTTCGCAAATAGCTTCGGCATGATCAGTATCAATTGAATTCCAATACTCATGTGCTTGTTGTTCGAATTTTTCTACAATCTGATCCTGATTAGTCAGCATTCCAACCTTTTGCCAGTTAGCAACATGTATTGACTTGTCATTATCTAATACCATAACCTCGTAAATGAAATTCCATTTATTCTCTGGCATTGAGTTTCTGAAAAACTCAGCTTCTTCCTGAGATAAACAGAGGAAAATGCTTTTTAATCTACTTGGTTTGTCAGTATGTTGGGACTGCCTAACGCTTTCAAATATTTGCTCTCTTATTAAAACTAGTAGGTTGCCTTTTTCTAGAGAGTATTGCTTGAGTATTCTTCCCCAATTACCAGGCAGAATGATACTGTCTTCTTTTAATGGTATAGGGCAAACATGAAAGTAAGTGTTTTGCATAGTCTTTTAATTGAACCAGCCCACTATACCACAAATAATGATGTGATTAATCCTCGCTTCTCGATATAGCTGTTTGGCTGTATAATTCGCTCATAGTCCACGACCAAATTTTTACCTACTTTTTTGTAGGTGTGGGTTCATTGCTATAAGGGGCAGCTCTTGTTGACGATGAACTCACTTGGTCGTGGGCAATCCGAGAGGGCTGTCCCTTTTTGTTGGTCAGGGCGTTCTCTCTTTCATAATAAAGACCATAAAGAGAGGTCGCCATGGATAACCCAGGATCACTTTTAGTCACAATATTGCCCGCCATACTCGGTGTTGTAGTTGCAGGAAAAAAGAATCGTAATCAAGTAAAAGCAGCCTTGTTATGTTTTTTCCTAAGTTGGATAGGTTTCGTAATAGTGCTTTTGCTCGAGCCAAGAGGTAAAGTAAAAGCTCAGGACTCTCAAGAGAGTAGCATTCTCCCAACATTACCCTCGATGGTTAAGAATGCATTTTCTAAAATGTCAGAAGAAAAACAGGAGATGTTTCTAGAAGAGTATTACCGTAGAGCAAGATCAGTGTCTACCGCATATGTAGTCTGGTTTCTCTTTGGTTTTCACTACATTTATGTTAAGAAATGGGGTACTCAGCTACTCTTCTGGATTACTGGTGGTGGTTTTTTAATTTGGTGGATCATTGATTTATTCAGAGTCTCAAGCCTGGTTAAGGAATATAACAAAACAATCGCCATAGAAGTAATGACAAATTTGAAGGCAATTACGAGCTGATTTGCCAAGCTATAAATTGAGAAGAGATAATACATCAAACAGATAACAAGGTTGGCTCTGAATATGAATGTAATATTTATATTCAGTAATTTGATGTAATGGTCAAAGACCTTTAATCTTATCTTTGGTTAAAGTTCCTTTAACGGAATTTGATATTGATTTCCTTAACGAGAAGTACTTTCAATATCACAATAAAAATCCAATATTCTGGCATTTTGGCCTTTTACTAAAATACTCAATACAAAAGGCCAACCTTGTATCTGTGCTATGGTTATACCATACTGTATCCCCGAAGTAGTCTTCTGATTCTTAAGTTTCCATCTTGACTATGCTTGAGCGGTAAAGCATAATTCCCGTTCGGTGAATAAACTTAACGTACAAAAGCGTACTCAAATCATAACTTGTTTGGTGGAGGGCAATTCAATACGAGCAACTTGTCGAATGACTGGTGCTGCTAAGGGAACAGTAATGAGGTTACTTGTTTCCCTTGGGAAAGCTTGTGGTGAATACCAAAACAATGTTCTAATAAACCTCCCCTGTGCCAGAATTGAATGCGATGAAATCTGGTCTTTTTGTTATGCCAAACAAAAGAATGTCCCTGATAAATTTAAAAACATCTTTGGCTATGGCAGTATTTGGACTTGGGTAGCAATTGATCCAGACAGTAAGTTGGTCCCTTCTTGGTATGTTGGACACAGAGACTTTGACGCTTGCTATGATTTTTTGAGTAATTTAGAGCCTCGACTAACAAAGAAGCGAATTCAAATATCAACTGATGGATTTGAGTCTTACAAAGTAATAATACCCATTATTTTCCACAAAAAAATAGATTATGGAGTCATTCAGAAAAATTACGGTGTAGTTAGGTTTGAAACAGATGAGAACGAACGGCGCTATTCGCCAAACCAGTGTGTAGGATCAACCAAGATAAAAATAAAGGGACGACCCAAAAAAGCATTAATTTCAACTTCGTTTATTGAGCGTCAAAACTTAAGTATGCGGATGAGTATGAGAAGGTTTACTCGTCTTACTAATGGATTCTCCAAAAAAGTAGAGAATCTAGAAGCGGCCATTTCTTTGCATTATATGTACTACAATTTTTGTCGTGCACACCACTCTCTGAGTCGCAACGCTTCCAGAGGGATTACCCCAGCTATGGCTGCAAAAGTTTCTAAACATCAATGGTCTGTGCAAGAAATTGTTGAATTATTTTCAAATTGACCCACTACCTAAAGTACCATAGGTTCATACTGCTGTAGTAGCGTACCTATTGAGGACTGGTATTATGGCTGATGCAACTCAATCCACTCAAACAATGAGCACCCCTGATCCAACACGAGTTACCCTTGATTTTGGTGCTATCTTTCGCGAGTCTTGGACTCTTCTGAGAACTAACGCAACGCTTGTTACCAAGGTCTTTGGCGTCATGGTCATTTTTTCACTGATGAGTAATGCGCTTCTCGCCCAAACTTCCGGCGTTATTCAGGCAGTGCTACAGCTGGGGTCTTTTATTCTGCAACTCCTGTTTGGTATAGGGAGTACTTACATTGTACTCGCTATCGCCGCCAACAAGCCTGTCGAGCTTTCAGCGCTTTGGCAGTTCACTGATAAATTGCTAAACTACCTCATCTTGATGGTCATTTATTCTTTGTTGGTAACAGTCGGCTTCTTGCTACTCGTTATCCCTGGGGTCGTCTGGGCAACCAAGTACGGATTAGCGCCACTCATTATCGCCTGGAAGAAAATGGAGGCCATGGAAGCCATGCGGCTGAGCGCTCAAATGACAGATGGGTACAAGTTACAACTTTTCATTTTTTACTTGATCATTGTTGTCATGAATATTCTTGGGGCTGTTGCATTCATGGTTGGTTTGCTCATCACCGCACCACTGACCTATATCGCTTCTGGCGTCGTGTTCCATAAGTTAGCGGCACGTATTCCCGAGCTCTCGTCTGACCAGCCAAGTGCGTAGCACAGATGGCATGCTCTTGAAGCTAACATTTCACGAAAAAAGTGTTTTAGAAAAGACTTAGTTTAGACTGTAACGGAGCAGAATGCGCTCCTACTCAACGTCATCTGCAGCTGTGGTGTAGGCGATAATGTGATCGCCCACCTGAAAGTCCAACTTGCGATTGCGGAAGGTCATTCCACATTCTTTTTTAGCTTTGACTGACTGGATTTCCTCTTTGCCAGACATCAATGACTTGATGACTGGGTTTGCAATTACTTGGTCATTACGCTTCAGGTGCAATAAATCGTGACGTTTGATCTCCCCACTGATAATACGACAACCAGCAATTCGCTCACCGCGCATCTCAAAAATCTGTAGTATCTCTGCTTCACCAATCACCACTTCATCAATGCTTGGCTCTAGAAGTTTGAGCATCTGTTTCTGGAGCTCTTCGATTAGTTGATAGATTATTGTGTATTGCTTGATCTTGACACCAGCGACCTTGGCAAGTTTCTTGATCTTGCCCGGAACAGTTGTGTTGAATGCGACGATAAGCGAGCGCGTGGCATCAGCTAACTCGATATCCTGCTCGGTCACTTGTCCCACGCCTGATGCAATAATTCGAGTGCTATCTGGATCGAGAGTTTGCATGATCGCCTCTAGTGTGCCTTCAACATCAGAGCGAACAACTAAGTTTAGTTTCTGTTTCTCATTCTCCTCAAGCATTTTTCCGAAATCCACACCTTCTTTTTCTGATTGAACTGCCGACTCTTCGACATCCTGTTGAACTGGAGGGTTATTCTTATCGAAAACAATAGCCCCTACTGCTGGGACATCTCTAAAACCTACGATCTCAGCTGGAAATCCAGGCCCGACCATTTGCAAGCTTTTTCCTTGTGCGTCACTTAACAACTTTACCCGACCATCCGTGGCATCAGTGCTGATGTCCTGGCGTGGAGAAAGTGTTCCCTGACGAACAATTACAGTTGCAACAGGTCCTTTGCCGATTTCTTTTGAAGACTCGATAACCACTGCTTGGAGTGGTGCTGATGGATCTGCAGACAACTCCATCAGTTCTGCTGTAATGAGGATGGTTTCGAGTAGTTTATCAACGCCAGTGCCTTTTGTTGCTGAAACCGGCACCATATCAATATCACCGCCATAATCTGAGACTGTGATACCGTGTTCAGCTAACCCTGACTTAGCAATGTCCATGTTTATGTCTGGGAGATCAATTTTGGTGATAGCTACAATCGGTGTGACTTCAGCTGATTTAATGTGGCGAATTGACTCAATAGTCTGGGGCTTAACGCCATCGTTGGCTGCAACCACCAACACCACAATGTCAGTGACTTGGGCTCCTCGCTCACGCATCTTGTTGAAAGCGGCGTGACCCGGTGTATCAATAAAGGTAATCGGCTTGCCTTTAAACTCAATGCTGTAAGCACCAATGTGCTGAGTAATACCACCAGCTTCCCGGGCGGCTACTTGAGTTTTCCTGATGTAATCCAAAAGTGTTGTCTTACCGTGGTCTACATGACCCATGATTGTGACAACTGGTGGTCGCGTTTGCTGTGCCATATGTATGTAGTGTTCTAAAGGTAGAAACCGGAAACTACTCGGTTTGTCTTCGGGCTGGTCGTTTTGGCTTGGTCAAATCGACTTCGCCGCCACGTTCAGCCATTTCAGCTTCAAATGCCGTAACTTTTTCTGCCAACAATGTTTTCTGGTCGTCTGTAATCTCAGCCTCTTGCCATTTTTGCTGGAACCGGGCAAGGTCATTGAGGGTAGTGAGCTTGTGCTCAACCAAGAACGCTCGTGTCTCGGCACTCAAACCCTCAAAGGTGTCGATCTCGTACTCTTCATCACCAGTCAC
>CAZBTU010000022.1:17574-19110 GCA_964494905.1 uncultured Pseudomonadales bacterium
ATTCTGTTGTTCACCCGGTAAAACTCGCCACGCATCTGTTCCTCGGGTGGCATGACGCCCTGACCCCTACCTATGTCGAGCACAACTGTTCTGCCGTCCATACGCAAGATCTGAGCGGTGACAATCTCACCAATTTTTTCTTGATAATCAGATAGAATCTGATCTTTTTCAGACTCACGAATTTTCTGCAAAACGACTTGCTTCGCTGTTTGGGCAGCTATTCGACCAAAACCAGCAGGAGTAACATCGACTGCTTTTGACTCATCCCATTCAAGCGCTTCACCAGTTTCTGGATCGGCTTTTGTGACTGGGGCTCGGAAAATCTGTGACTCACCACTGCCTTCATCCAACTTCACGAAGTAATGGACGCCCTCTTCCAATTCACCAAATTGTTTGCGATACGCAGAAACAAGCGCTTGGCGAATCGCTTCATAAATTGAATCAGTGCTAATCTTGCGCTCACCTGCAATCTGTGCGATAGCGGCAGCGAAATCTGTACGAACAACTCTGGTTTGCATACTATTCATTGTATCCTCTCTGATCTGGTTTGTGTACCAGTAGAAACTGTTTTTTGCCTTATGTACGAGTAAACATCGCTTTCTTGAACAAAAAAGAGCTCTTCCGAGCCCTCCCCATCAATCTAAAAAGCAAATACAACCTGTATTGTATACCAGTCTACCTCCATTTTCAATGTTATTTGACTTTTGCTTACGTTCAACCAGACACAATTGCCCTATCATCTAGTACTTGATGCAGTGCTGAGGAAATGGAAGTTGCCATATTTCCCGGATTAAGCCACAGAGGTACCAAATGTTCAATATTGTCATAACGCAAAACTAGACCCTCTTCGGTTACTAACTGTTCAAAACCATCACGAAACCCTTTTAGTTCGTCCTTGGATTGTGCCAGGACTTTTGTCTCACCATCCGCCATCACCGCTAATTTGAGGAAACCCTGACCCTGAGGCAATTTATGTCTCAACATCAACCACTGCAAATTTCCTTCTGGAGTAAAGTGTGCTTCGCAACCAAATGCGGACGAATACGAAGCCAGCACGCTTTGAACACCATCAACTTGAGACTCAGTGCCACTCATAACTAAGCAAATACCTGGGTTTGAGTGACTGTATGGTTCCACATTCTGACCACTTCGTATAGCAATTCGACGAGCTGGAACCAAAGTTGCCAAATCTTTACCTAAACCCATGCTCAAATGCATACCGTCCTCTGCCGAAATCAAATCAACCTCAAGATTGGATGCAGTAACCTTAATGCTCGACCCAGATATGTTAACCGTTAACTTCCGAGAGTCATTGAGTGGATAAAAAGTCTCTACTAGTGTCCCTTCCTGGTTGTACACATCTCTCTTCTTCTGGATTAGTGAATCAAATGAGAATGTTATGGACTGCTGACCAGTAAAAATTCCTGTTGAGAGATTAGAATGTACTGCGCTATTGATTTTGAGATTAATCGTTTCTAGCAAGCTCTGTCGCAACGCTTGGCCATGTCTAAATTTATGCGCCCATGGTCCATCGAG
>CAZBTU010000023.1:0-18035 GCA_964494905.1 uncultured Pseudomonadales bacterium
TGGTTGCCATGGAGTATGTGAATGCCTCAACAAATTGTTGGCGCTCTTGGCCAAATTCCTCGCCGAAAACTAATGACAATTGGGGGCGGCATAGCTATTGGTATCTTGTTCTTAATTGGGATGGTGGTCCTTTCAGGCTGTGATAGCAAGCCACAAGAACAGTTAGACGCTGAAGTAGCAGCTTTGCAGGTCGCAAGTTGCCCAACAGGCTTGGCGTTCTATGATGAACTAGAACAACCAATTTGCTGGATGCCTGGCTTCCAAGTGTATCCTAATCAGACAGACCCTCCTTGTGAGTACTATGGGTCTGGCTATATCCATGTTGATCTAGAAACGTTCGAGCCCAAAGAGGGCCCGTACGCTGATCCACCTCCAGGCTGTGTGCCCGGAGATGAAGCGGTGGCACAGACAGAAACGGGTGTTACACCCGGCATTGATCCGGCAACAGGACTGCCCGAACCCGAACCAACTCCGCGTCCAACGCCGGAGTGGCAAGCTCCCCCTTCGGGTGAGCTTGCAAGCGAGATTCAGGCTGTTGCAAGCCAAATTGGGGTTCAACCCCAGTGGTCCACTGTCCAAAAAGTCATCTTATGGTTCGTTAGTGTGTTGTTAGCGATCTATGTGATTGCTGATGCACGCGAACGCAGGCAAATCTGGGATGGTATTGCAAGTGTGGCGGGTAGTCTGCTGAACTTCTGGGTGGGTGCCTACCTCCAACAGAAAGTCCTGATGGGGGAAATGGAAGTTGCGTATGCCCAAGGGCTCTCAATTGGTCTATTCCTGACCATTTGGGTGACTTTGATAGTCTTTACCCTGACGGGTGGTGTTGATTACACGTCGCTTGGTGGCGCAATGGCTTTGACGGGCATTGGAATTGCTATCAGGGGTAACTTAGGCCTGATTGGGCTGGCTCTGAGCATTGAGTCCTTCCCGGTCCTAGATGTGCTCAAAACCTATGCATATGTGACTAGTGGTGTGGCCGTGGTAGTCAAGACAAGTGTGATTTCATATGGGTTCCTGTTAGTTGGTGCTTTCTTCTTGCTGTGTGAGGTCTTGATGATTCAGGACTTCCTCTTACTCATCAAGGGCATTCGCCAACAAAACAAACCCAATTGGGCATCACTTGCCGCTGCTATCGTCGCTTTTCTGGGCTACCCGATCGCGAGAATCGCATTTCCAGCATGGCATCCCTATCTTTGTTTGTTCATTGCTGCATCGATTGGGATTATCGTCTCGACCTTTTCACGACGGTTCGGGACTGGGGTGGCGCAGCTTGGTGCTAATCCTCAGCAGATTGTGGCAGGCTTCTCGCCATACATCCCCTGGGATGGCCAAGCACTGGCGGTGACAGTTTTGGCCTTTTGCATTTTAGTGACGGGAAAGTTCTAAATGCCTAGGCAACTGGCAAGCAGGTGTATCCGTTTAAAAGACTGTTCTGTAACCAACATACGACCGCCGTAACCTTTGTGTATTCACAGAGCAATTACGGCGGTTTTTTTGTACGCATTCGATGCGTACAACTAAAAACATCCCAGACAAAAGATGACAAAATGGTGTATACTTCCGCTGTTGCGGAGCCAAAGTTAGAAGTCTTCAAAGATCTCGATATTTTGAGCATTCACAACCAAATTTGAAAGCACTTGCACCGACACTCACACACTGAGTGTGTTTTGTGCAAGTTCTTGTTCGTTAACAATGCTTACAAGCACAAAAAATGCGAGGTTACCATGCGAAAAATAACTACATATTCGTTATTACTTGTCGTGGTGGCTGTCGCTGCGATGAGTTTTTTTGAATGGAGTCCCCTTCCGCTTTATCTAGCGCTGTTTAGTAACCCTGAACTTGCACATGGATTGGGCTCAGTGGGGAGAATTGTGGCAATAGTCGTGCCATTGCTTGTTGTTGGTTTGGCAGCGGTTCGAGTTTTTCAGCTAACAGCCATCCGAATAGGACTGATGGAATGGTTGATTGGCATTGTTTTCCTAGTGGGAGGTGCCACTGCATTGCTGTTTATATTGGGGCTGGCTGGGCAACCATTATCTCAAGTGGCAGCCATGGTGCCCCAAGCAGCGGGCTCGGTACAGAATCATGTTGTTGTGACCGTCCCGGCACCCTTGATGCCTCAGCAAGTAGTGGTGACTGTTAACTCTAGTAGCCCTTCGGTTGTGCAGTCCTCACCTAGAGGAACTGTCACAGATGCTGTTTTGGGCGAAGGAATCAAGATTATCGGTGTACCTTGGCCAAACGGGCAAAGCCCTTGGGCCAATTATTCTCGAGTACCACCTTTTGGCACCTTTGAAGTGACATGGTGGAATGACGATGAACTTACGTTTTACGCTGATCCGGAGGTCTGGACAGTTTCGCTTAATGCCGCGTCGACATACGTTTGTGACCCAGTTCTCTTACTTGCGATTGCTCATTCGGAGCATCATTCATATGAGAATATATGTAACAGCATTGACGCGTGTGGGGTTTGGCAGTTTATGCCCGGTACGTTCCCGTACTATAACCAGAATATCGGTTCAACGCGTTTAGATAAGCAAGCAGCTGCGGACGCTGCTTGTGTTATGACCCGATATCTAGAACTTGATACCGAGACAGACCCCACCTCCTTCATCAAGAATTTCTGTGACAAGACTTATGGAAACAAGCTCGTTTGGAACGAGCATTGCGGTCAGGCTCGTTATGTATGGGGCCTTTGGCAACAGTTGCGGGCGCGTTTGCCCTGATACGTTTACCAATCACTCTTCTCAATTACACACAAGTGCTGCTTTAGCAATCTGCTCAAGTGGCACAAGGAGTTTCTTGTATGGTTTTAGATAGTCCCGAAAAAGGTGCAAGAGCACTCACAACTCTTTACAGTAACCTGTACAACGGTTGGCAGAACCAAACCCTGCCTGACCCGCGGATACCAGGCATTCTTCCTTTTTTGAAAAGTAAGGATCTTGGTGTTCTAGAAGTTGTCTATAACATTATTGATCAGAACAGACCTGGATTAGAGGCTCATGTTCTTCAACGTGGTGGGCAGACTTACAATGCTTACCATATCTTGGCAAATGCGACCAAGTTATTGATGGATTGGCGCGATGACAATGGAGGTGCACAACAGGCACAAATGCTGTTAGCGCCGTTCGACATTGACACTTTGCCCTCGGCCGGTTCTGCACAGAGTTCACCTAGCCCGAGTCAACAGGCTACGGTCGCTCAACCTTTGCCTGATCCGAGTGTACAGATGGCTGCCGCTGCTGCGAATCAAGCCGCAGCTGCAGCAAATCAAGCGGCTGCGACAGCGACACAAGTTGCGGCAACAACATTACAACCAGATCCCAACCAAACTGCTCAGGCAACACCACAGCCGGTGGCTACACCGCCCCCTGCCGCTGCCCCAACGCCAGCACCGCCTCAGTCTCAGACGGCCGCGTCGGGCTCGGGGTTTGGTATTCCGGTACCTGCTATTTTGCAAAGTACCCCGACATGGTTGCGGCTGGTTGTTGTTGGTGCTGTTCTTGCGATCATTGCGTACATCATCTTCAGCTTCTTGTTTTCGGGGGATGGTTCTGTCGACGGAGCATCGGCTGACTTAGCTGGGCTGGTTGGCACACCCACCGTTGATCCTTTCGCGGTGCAAGTGCCTCTTGTACCAACACTGCCGCCAACAGTTGATCCGGCTTTTGGTGGTGTATCCACTGCAACGCAAGAAACTGCGACAGGTGTAGCTGGGATTGCAGGTACAACCTCTTGTCCTGTCGTGCCAATCAGGAACGAAGACTGGAAGTACAGTGAAAAACGTTGGAGTGAGTTCACTGACCTCAATCCTGCTATAGCGGCCCGTCCGCTTTGGCCACAGGTTGGGGTTGTGGAAACTGCAAATGGCACTTACAACATGCAACCTGTGACGAGTGCCGCAACAGTGTATCCTTCGACAACAAACAGTCAGAATGACCTCAGTTGGATAAATGCTAGCTGGGATACGGACTTGGATGGATTTGCCAATTTCGACCCAAACAAACTCTTCATCAACACATGGCTCTATCCTCTAGGAACAACTGGACAGCTGTGTGCTGGAGCTGGTCAATGCCTTGATGGTATTGATGTGGTAGTGGCTGATCGAGGGTTTGATTCCATCGCAAGCAATATCTGGCTAGTTTTGTCTCCGGCCGTTGCTCAGCAGATTGGCTGGCAAGCTGGGATTCAGTACACATTCCGGCCTGATTGTGCTCAGTAAGCATTGAAAATTGGTGGGAGTTCTGCTTTCAAAGAGCAGGACTCCCCCACTTCGCAGTATTACATTAATATTAGTAAATCGACAGCAGATCAAGTAAAAAACGAGTATGAGAAGTAGCGAACGCGACAACATACTGGAGGAAATTATCATTGGTGTTCCGACTGTGTTGGGAACGGCAAGTAGTTTTGATGAATCTTGGTTTTTCCTCGATTTTTTCTCTGGAACAGCTGCTAGCTCTGCATCAGCTGATACTCAAAAGTATGACACCATCTCACTTTCCGACCTTCCGCCCGATATGCCACAGACAAGAGAAGAAATCTTAGCAGCGGAGGTGAAACGGTATTGTCAGCTACATATTAATGGTGCTCGGAGGATTGAAGAGATATTGGATTGGACTTTCAGGCTTCGTTTAGCCGAAGCGCCAATGATGCCCTCGCTTGCACCTACAAGACAGAACGTCGAATGGATGGCAGCAAAGCTGCAGCCTAGTAAAGAGGCTTTTGATATTCAGCTAGAAGCCGATATGATCAGAAGGCTAAGAAAAAAACTGAACAAGTGGGGCAATAACGATCCAAATAAAATTTACATGGTGGCTGACAGTATTTTTTTTCCAAAGTTATCCCAGATCTCAGAGAACTTGAGAGGATATGACGAGCAAGGTGTCTATCACGACTATGTTGACAATCCCCGTGCTCGTTTTCACTTGCGGGTGCTGGCAAAGTTTCAGGGTAACCCAACCAGCTGGCAGGAAGGTTGTGGTGTAGAATCTGGTACTTATATTTATCATCGCCCTTCTTCCGATTGTTTGCAAAATGGTATTCACAATGTCTTTTATCACGCCCTCAACACTTGGATGAGAAAGGCACAGTACGGTGATATTTTCACGGTACCCAATGTCCCCCGAGAATCAATGCAACAAACTGTTTGGGGGCACAACCATGGGAAACGACTACAACAGGCTGCGGGAGATTGGGCACAAGTTCAGGCAAAAGCTCGCTCAGGGAAGAATGTGAGTCTGACAGAAGTGGAAAAAGCCAAAATGCAGGAGTTCGGTGTGTCAAAAAACTCGAAAGCACAGTATGTGGCCTGGATTGTGCTCGGGGCACAGCAAAATGAGCAGGATAGATACTTTATTAAAGAGCACATAGTATAATTGGTACCTCAAGCCAGGGTATGAGAGTAAATCTAAACACCTTGACTCGAGCTACTGATTGTCCGAACCCGAACTAGGCTTTGGACTTGGGCAATGGTAGCGTTCCTTAACAGTCAGTTGACGAAAAATTTATATCAGGTGCTTTTTCTGAGAAAGAAAAGCGCCTATTGGAGAAGCGTATGCACAGTGAAACACGGCAGCAGCTACGCCTGTGGATTGAAAGCAAGTTAGTTGAGCTAGGGGTGGCAAAGCAATCGTTGGTCATCCTTCGCAATCTATTCGTTGTCTTTTGTTTCGGTTTGGTGATTACGTTCGCCATGATGGTATATGGGGCGGCAAAAGCGACTAGGGTCACTGCTTCTGTCGTGCAACCCATTGTCCATCCTGCTCCGAACATGATGATGTTGCCAACTGCAACGACTGAACCGAACGAGGGAGTCGATCCCACTGAGTTATGTAATCTTCCGGCCCAGCCCGATCAAGTAGTGGTGAATGGGCAGGCGGTCTCATGTGACCAATATCGTTATGCCATACCAGTTCCGCCACCAGTGTATGTATCTGTTACGGTCGAGGGTGGAGAGCGACCACTGAGCACGGATGAGGTTCTGGAAATTGTGCTTGCACAGTGTACACAACCTACGGGAATGATTTGGGTGAAAGGCCGTCGATACGACTGCACTAACACCTTGAGTTCGGGCCGCCTCAGTGATGTAACTGATGCTTATTTCTGGAACGAGCTGGAAAAGTATATTGGTTTGGAAGCCGCGACCGTTGTACGTCGCGGTCTCCCCTATGCCGAGTGGGTACAACTTGGCCAGCCAGATGCTCAACAGGCTTGCAGTTCATATCCATGGCCGGCTGCCATTCAAACAGGTCCAGATGGTGGTTCGACCTTTAGCTGTCTCAACCTCCTGGGGTTGGATATGACAGTATGGGTTACGCAAAAAATTCAAAACTTGGGTTTAGTTATTCAGCCAGTAGGTGGTGAGTTTGAGAGTTTCCCACCACCGCCTCCACAGTAGCTCCAACAGTCTCAAACTTTTCGCCAACTGGCTGCTCATCGTACCTATCCCTGCTGAATAGGCTGGGATAGGTACTTTGAACTCAATTATCTGCCACATAGAAAGTATCAAATGAACGAACGTGAAACAGCACAGCACTTAGGCATTAAAGTATTTATGCCATTGCCAGAAGCACTAATTTTAGAACAAATACAAATGCGTAGCGTGGAAATGCAAGCGGCTGTCGTGCCCTTTCAGCACGAGCCAACAGTATTTAGTGTTGGTGATCAGTTGACATTGACTGAACGGGATATTATCTATGGTGAGCTTGCAACATTGGCACAAAATCCGGGGCCATTAGTTCCTCTATTTTCATCAGTTCCTGGTTCTACATCCTATGGCAAGCATGTCATTGAGTACACCCTGCGCCAAATCGATCAACTGAAGGCAAAAAATGGAGAAAAAAGCTTAAAGAGACAAGTTATGATGATGTACCATACTGATTTGTTTGCTACCTGCAACGACGAAGTGAAACATGGGGCCCTTCTTGTTACTCAGGTTGTGAGTGGCTTGTTGGATTCGGGAGCACTAGAACACCCTGAGTATCTTCCGCTAACAGCAGGACAAAGCGAGTAGTTTGTTGCGTGGGTTCTTGACTTACGCATGGAACAGCTTTTGGTCCAAGTCAGATTTGCTTAGTGGTGCGAACTGTACCATCTTTCCGATAGCTTGGATTTGTTCGTAACTGAGTGGCACACCTTTAATCAGCCTCACTGAATAGCCTGGTCTGACCCCTTCTTTGAATAGTGAGACAGTTAAGTCAATTTCTATGCTATCTATGCATCCCAGGGCTGAGTAGATGAAGCAAATATCACGGTAGTGTTCAAGCTCATGCTCAAAATCCTCTTGAATTTTTCGCTGATGAGCATGATTCCGGAAGTACTCGTACCCTGGTGTGTACTGTAGTAGTGACAGCAGTGTTCTATATTCTTCATGTGACTGGACGGCGACAACATTTGGCAGTTCGCCATGTTGTGATTCTGGCGTATTGAGGAATACCTCATGGGGTATAGCTGCCTGAGCTGCTCTTTGAAGCTCAGCGTACATCTCATCTACGGTGTACGTCTTTGTTGGTTTAGGGGTACGAATAATGAAATCAGGAAGCACAATGTTCCACATTGCTGAGCAAGTTAATATATTGTTTTGCCACAAAAACTGAAGTGCGTAGCCAAAGTTTACTTTATCAGCAATCCGGGCATAGACGATGCGTGCCAGCTCCATATACTTTTGGACATTACCCAAAGATTCGGCAATTTCTGCAAGTGATTCGTGTGAACCACTACTGAAGTGCGCCATTGCGAGTGATCGCAAGTCCTCAAAGCTGCTCGCGTATACTCGGCCAGGGTATGTTGATGCGCCTTGATTTCTCAGTTCTACGAAGGTTTCTAATGATGGTGCTCTTGACGTCGCGTCGCGAAGTAGTGTTGGAGCAATTTGTTCAACTCCAGGGTTCCCCGGTACACCCAGAGTAGCAGAAACACTAAACCCTATGCCCCTTCCCGTATCAACAATGTAGAGGGGGAAACTCAGTGTGACGTCTTGACCCAGCCCAGTTAGTTTTTTATTGTCACTAAGAGTGCTTGCAATCACTTCGTCCGGGAGTCTGAGGCGATTTTTGATTGACCTGAGAGTGAACTCAAGTTCTGAGAGACCTTGACACAGAATTACTCCTTCCGAGGCAGTGTTTCTCTCATTAGCAAAGGTTTGGAATTGTTGTGGGGAAAGTGGACGCCCGAGTGCTGACTCAATTTGTGACCTGAGCTGTTGAGTTCTGTCATTTTGTGGTTCTGGGAAAAATCGAAGTTCGCTCAAGATTGATTATTCTCTTTTTGATTGGTTTGTGAATGCTCGCCAGTGGTGAATCGACATTTCCATGATTTGATTATAATATTCATTTGCTTCTTTAAGGTCGGGGTTTTTGAGGAATAACATTTCGAGCTGTTCTCTGGCGCCATACCATGCTCGCTCAGCGGTTTTAAACTGGTCTCTTTCTGCCCAATCTTGCTTGGAAATGAGTGCGTAGACATTATGGAATGCTTGCTGTAACTCTGGGGGAAGCACATGACAACCAACTTCCCAATTAAGGCGTTCAAGGATCATTGCTTGACAACCCTGGGCTGCTTCTATAGTGAAAAAACGACCGCCAAGAGTCCATGTAAAACAGTTTTTGTCATCCCAGAGTATCATGGAAATCACGTGTCCAAGTTTGAGCACCTCTTGATCGACTATGGAGGAAGCTAGTACCTGCTCTAGCCACATGGATTGAGTGCGAGCTATCGTTGCCCAGGTGAGTGGGTCTGAGAAATCAGGGCAGCGTAGTGTTGATTGTTCAAAGTGCATATCGGATTTTTTGGTTCTTGTATTCGTACGAGGCTGAATGAAATGAACGGCTTTTTTCTGTTTTTTTTGACACCTGAGATCGAAAAAACTGGTGACAGAAATGACATTATACTGTATCTTGCAAGCTTTTTTGTGAACGTGTTGCTCTATCCTTTATTGCCACTCACTAGTTTTCTCAGGAAAATTTTGATATATTAAGCTACACATATATATAAGAATGATACATGTCTACACGAGTCAACACAGAAAAAAAACGACAAGCTGAACAGCAATGGCTAAGAGCAGCCACTCACTTGGCTGAGGGGAACAACAAAGCTGTGGTTGTGCAAACCGCACTTGAGGCTGATTGCTGGACAGAGCTCAGTGAAGCACATCATGACTTTTTCCTGTTTATGCAGGTAAGATTGTTGCTGGCAACTGAGGAAAAGTTTAGTTCTTTGTGGCAAGATCCACCAGAAACTGCCAAAAGAATCAATGAATTTATTGACTTTGACCAGTCAGGAATAGAGGATCTATATAGAAAAGAAACCTCTAGTTACAACTTGCTCAATGCTGATCAAGAGAAGTGGCTGGCACAGGCTGTGAATGCTGGAAAGCTCGCGCACGAGTTGATTGAAAGCGGGGACGCATTCAATCCAGGCCTTGCTAAGTTGCTTCTGGAAACTACAGAATTTGGCCAAAATGCTCGTAAAAGGTTAGCACTTGCGAACACTCGGCTCGTGATGAGTGTGGCGAAAAAATATCGAGATAAAGGACTGCCACTACTCGACCTAGTTCAAGAAGGCAATATAGGCTTACTCAGGGCGATTGATAAATATGATTGGAGACTCGGGAATCGTTTTAGTACCTACGCAACTTGGTGGATCAGGCAAGCAGTTGTTCGGGCATTAACTGATAAAGGTAGAACGGTCCGTTTGCCTGCACACATTTACTTCGAGATACGGAAATTTGTGATGACAGAGGCTGACCTAGAGCAAGAATTGAGTAGAACTCCTACTTTAGAAGAGGTTGCAGCTAAATTAAATGTGCCGATTGCACGCGCAGAGGAACTAGCGAAGTTGAATGTGCTTGAGCCCGTGAGCTTCAGTGCACTGGTTGGAGGCAGAGAGGAATACTACGACTCGATCGAAGATAGTGTCTATGATCCCGATGACCTATCAGTGGAACACATGACAGGGCAACATATAGGTGGTCTAGACATCCAAAAAGCAATGAGAATTTTAACCAAACGTGAGCTGATTGTGCTTGTGCTCAAGTTTGAGCATGACTTGACTCTAAAAGAAATTGGCGAATATTTTGACCTTTCAAGGGAGCGAGTTCGTCAGATTATCAGGGAGGCAGCTGTAAAATTGAAGCCAATTGTATCTGATACCAGGCTGTAAAATTTCATGACCTGACCAAAAACTACTAAAATGCACACTTCCCTTCACGGTGCTATACTGCACTCTGTGTGAAGGAGTCTATGATTGATATTGGTCAGCAAGCTATTCAGCTCCATGAGGAAAACCAGGGAAAGTTGGAGACAACATCAAAAGTATCCTTGACGAACACTCATGACCTATCACTGTTCTACACGCCAGGTGTAGGTGCTGTTTCACGGTTGATTGCAGAAGATCCTACACGGGCTCAAGAGCTGACACTGAGTGGCAGGACTGTTGCTATTGTCTCAGATGGTTCCGCTGTATTGGGCTTGGGTTCAATTGGACCACAGGCAGCACTTCCGGTTATGGAAGGAAAAGCGCTTTTAATCAAGCACTTTGCTGGACTAGATTCTTTTCCTCTGGTTATCTCAGCCAAGCAACCGGCCGATGTAGTTTCATTCGTGAAGCAAGTTGCTCCAACATTTTTTGCCATTAACTTGGAGGATATAAAAGCGCCGAACTGTTTTGAGATTGAAGAGGCACTGCAAGGAATCGGGATTCCTGTATTTCATGATGATCAACACGGTACAGCCATAGTAGTTGCAGCCGCACTGCGCAATGTTGCAAAAGTCGTTAAGAAGCCATACGAGAACTTGCGAGTGGGCATAGTTGGCGCGGGTGCTGCTGGTCTAGCAATTGCCAAAATGCTACTCGGTGCCAACTGCGAGGCCAGTAGCTGTTCTTTCGTGGATGGCTTGCCTCGTGTCAGAGACTTGGTTGTGTTTGATAGTCACGGGGCTTTGGTTCGTGGACGGGCTGGTCTTAATGTGTACAAGCAAGCAGTGGCAGGGATTAGCAACCAAGAACAACGCGAGGGTTCGCCGGAAAGTGCTCTTGAGGGATTTGATGTAGTGATTGGTGTATCAGGACCTGGTAGCATCACACCCACTATCGTACAAAACATGGCTGATAAGGCTGTAGTTTTCGCTTTAGCAAACCCCGATCCTGAAATTATGCCAGATACAGCAAAAAAAGCTGGTGCGTTTGTTGTTGCAACTGGGAGAAGCGACTTCCCGAATCAAATTAACAATGTGCTTGTTTTTCCAGCGGTTTTTAAAATAGCTCAAGAGCTTCATCTAAAGACAATCTCGCTCGAGGTGAAGCTGGCGTTGGTAGAGTCACTTGCGTCGTTAGTACAAAAACCAAGCATTGATGAGATCATTCCATCACCATTTTATCCCGACCTTGTTCCCAAGCTCGTTCAGCTAGTCAGGAAAAAACTTGGTCGGTAGTTGCGGATGAGATGCTGTAGTACAGGCAGGTATGGTTTATTGACCAAACTGTTGCATCATCTGTTCAGCTTGCTCTTGGAGTTGTTGCTGCTGTTCTGCACTAGGAACCTGATTGGGATTTTCGTTCAATCCTTGCATCATTTGCTGAGCACCTTCCATCATTTTTGTCATGTCTGTGAAAGCAACATCTGCAGGTGGGGTAAATAGTCCATCGTCCACACCCGTAACTTGGCAGTCAACGTCATATCCATCTTGGACATATTCGTCACGTGCTGTTTCGTCTGAGAAGTTTGGGATGTTTGGTGCCTGGTCTTGGGCCTGTGCGACTGCATCTGGATCAGGTTGGGGGAACTTCACACCTTCCTTTTTCGTTTCGTTCCAGGTGTACACATAATCTCCATCACTCAGCATAGATGAATATTGGTTGTCACCACTTGTTTCATCAGTAATACCGCTGACGCGGACTTTTTCACCCTTGGCATAGTACTCAATTGTGCCAGTGCCATCTTCTTTGGTGATAGTACAGTGTGCGGACCCACCGGTTTGTAATGCTTGTGCCATTGCTTGATATTGGTCGGTGTCTGTGGGTGCGTCAGATCCTTCGCTTGTTGTGGATTTATTAGGCAGGCAAGCAGTGAGTGCGAGTGATGCTGCTGATATGAGGACTATTTGTTTGAACATGTGGCCTTTCAGTTATTCATATTTTTCTAGAAGTAATCCTATCAGATGATAGGTAGTAGCAGGAATGAGAAGTCTTCCCTCCTCGTCCACATCTACAATCCCTGCTTCTCGGGATATCGTCAGAAGACGGTCAATGCGATCGGGATCAACTGCATCCAAGCCTAGATCGGCAACCATGTCATCAATTACTGCGGCGTACGCTTCGCTATCAAAGGTCAGAGGCTCTGGTCCAAAGACGGCAGGGTACAGAAGAGCATTTTCAATCAAGGCATGAGCACTTGGGCCGAACAATTTCGTGTCGGCTGTGGTAACCAGTTGTTTGACTAGGTCAGAAAATTGAGCTGGGGTTGTCTGCTCGGTGACAAAGTCGATTATTGATCGTGAATTCAATGCTTCCTGCATGTCGCTATTATAGCTCAATTTGAGCTCCTCTCAAGAGAGGTTTCACTTGAGTATTTATGGGTGCTCAATCATCATTGTTGGTGAGTTATGGTGGTAGTCTTAACTCAACCGTTCCAACAACCCTTTTCTCTTGACAATATTTTTGTAATCCCATTGAATCTTGCGCGCTTTTTCGAGCCAACGCACTATGTCATCAGTCTTAACTTCATCAACCTGGGTGTATCGAATCTCTGCAGCTTTGAACGACCCTTCGGGTTGCAACTGAGGTTCATCAAATGACTGCCCGCTCCAGAACAATAAACGAATGTTATTCTTGAGCTTACTGTACCCCACAATAGGATTGCCTTGCAAAAACCAGACGGGGTGCCCGTGCCAAATTTTGCTTTCTGCCTCTGGCAAATTACTCTGTATTACTTGTTCTAACAAGTCACAAATTGTTCTGTCGCTGTCAGCTTGGGAGTCATTGTAGGTTTGAATAGTTTCATTCATATTGACTGTTCTCTTTGAAATGATCTCTTACTAGGGCTTGTTTCTACAAATATACTGAAAAGTGTTGTGCGATGAAAGTTTATTTCAAAATTATATCAATCTCTAATTAATAGCACCAAATCATCCGTTTTTTCTTTAATGGCTTTCATAGCATCACTGACTCCAAGGTTGTAATAGGTATTCCCAATCTTTTCATTCAGAAAATCAATGAAAAGATTGGCTTGAAGAGTACCAATTTCTATATCAAGTTCATCAAGGAAATATGCGACGATGCTTGCTCTTAGTTTATCGGACTGTTCTTTGGAAAAATTAAATTTTCGTTGTGTTGACATACGAGTAATGAAATACAAGCTTAGTTCTTTTTTTTGCGAATGTCTTTTAAACCCATAAAGAGCATTACTAACAGGATAGCTTTGATGAAGTAGTGATCTGATGGATCAATTGCTGCCTCAACCAGTGGAGTCTGTGTGCCTACAAGTAAGTGTGTGATGACACTGAGAGGGAGCATCAGCCAGAGCCAATGTCTGGTGGTTAGGTTTAGATGTACTTTTTTGGCAAGCTTTGTGAGCAGAGGTGCCAGTAACAGAACACCGATAAGTGCGAGAGAAGAGTCAAAAAGGGTGAAGCCTGCGATGCGAAATTGGCGCAAATACTCCAAATTGATCATTGAGGTATTGTTGCACAGTTTAGGGTGTATGGATATAAGATCAACACAAGGGAAAGATGGTATTCTAGCTAGATATGGTTATAGAATCTCATAAACGTCATAAGTATATGAGTCCTTTATTTTCAGCCTCTTCCACAGTAATGTACGTTTTGTCTGAGTAATTAATCATTCGTTTTTGAAGTAATCTATTTTTTAGTCCGTCACTAGAATCTGGAATCTTGGATAAAGTCCGGATTGCTTCTTGGATATCATACTCACTCAAGATCTCTGGAGCAATTGTTACTTCAAACCATTCTTGTAGACTGAATGTTTCTTTATCAATCACAGTTGCGGCCAAGAAATCCTCAGCGGTTGATTGATAACTTGTAAAGCCAAAAACTAAGTAAATTTTGCTATCACTTTTGTACTCTTTAGCTTTTTGGCGTGTTGAATTTCATGTAAAACAGAGTTGGCTGGTTCCTCAGGTCGGAACTCTCTAAAACGCTCACTTACTTGATCAAAGCCTAGCGTTCTCGAAGCAAGTAGATAGAATTTCTCTAGTAGATCTTGTAATTCCAGTGGTCCTAAAGCTTCAATCTGTTCCAGTTCAAAAACAATTAAACTGTCATTTCTTTTGGTTTCTAAACTTTTCACAAGATCTGCATAACCAAGGTTTAAAATTCTGTGTAAATCATGAACATGAATTGGTTTAAGGCTGACAGATTGGTCTATTTGGGCTTTTGTGGTTTCAGTAGGCATCACATGCAAATTGTAGACTAGGGCTCACAGCCTCGCTAGTGGTGCGGTTCAGATTCATACAGTTGAAATGTTGTACACAAGGTCATTTCCGCAAGCGTGTTAATTGCAGAAAGTAGGGCTTGAGTTTTGAACGCAACGAGTTGACTCATATCGAGCATAGGGTCAATCCATTTTTCGCTAGATGATTGTGGCAATTTATCTGATATGTAAAAAAGATTGCCGATTTGTAGTTCACCCATCTGTTCAGCATAGTTTGCATTTATCCATCCTGCCATTATGCAAAAGGCTGCCATTTCCATTTCAACTACTTGTGGGTTATATTTCTCATCAGCTCTTGCCATCTCTAAATCATCAAATGTGTAGTACTTGTTTCTAACTGTCCAGATATCACCATGGAAAGTATGCCCTTTTCCTGCGAGACGATATGACGCATCATAAAGGTGTTTACTTACCGTGGGTGAGCTTATGGCTTCCTCATCTGGGGATGCAAGATTGCTGTCGATTCCATTATCGCGAATGGCTCTCTCTCCGACAACGAGGTCTCCAATAGCGGTTTCTGGATTAACTCCACCAGCTGCTCCAATATTCAGAACATTTCTAGCACCCCAGAAATAATTTTGAAGCTCGTGTCGGATTGTATCTTTGGCATTGTCCCGAGCATCATCAATAACAAAAGGAACTCCTTTGTAAATGAATTTTTGACGGTAGTGAGATGCATGTTCCCAGCATTCATCGTGACAGAGATTTGGTGATTCAGCAGCTAAGTTCTTAGCGATAGCAATATACGATGGGTGATGAACTATGATTACATGCTTTGGATAATCAACTTTAGGTTGATAGCGCTCATGAGGTTTAATCATGAGGTTTTCTGTGCTTCTGAACATGTGGGAGAATCTTAACAGAGTGGAACCGATATATCAAACTATGTAGGAGAAGGTATGGTTGATTCCTTGGGAACAGCCATTATGAATTCTACAACTCCAATAGTGACCTTTAACTAAACGAAGAGCTTCGGCAATCAGATTGCTGTCTTCTGTTTCAAAAGGAGCATTAAGATATTCTGGGTGCTAATCTTTTCCAATCATTCTTCAGTGCAAAAAAATAAAGGACACCCAATATTAGATAGAAAAAGGACGAGATGGCACCTGGAAAATAGTTTTGAACAAGTATTGCTCGAATAAGATGATGTGTCTCTGAAATAAATATCCACCCGTATGCAATGAGGCAGAACTTTAAAAGTTGTTTATACCTGTGTGAAAGGAAAAACAGCGATAAAAAGAAATAGATGGGTATGTGTGAGGAAAAATAGATGGCACTACTAGTGTTATCAAAGTAACTGCTGAGTGCTTGGAAACCAAATCTATGGTAACCACTAAGCACGACTTCTGCCATGTGAGCTAAGTTCAGAAAAAGTGATGCAACAATAATACTCCACAATCTTTTGGGCATGCACCTATTGTAACAGCCGATGCAGTTAATTAACGCTGTTTAATATCTCAGATAATTGATTGTACAATTTCTCACTTACATCAATCGTTCCAAGTTCTAGATTTCTTTGTCTGATTTTATGTGATTGTTCTCCGGGAAAGTAAATCTCTTCAACACCATGCATTTTCTTGGACTCCTTAAGTTTTTTGATTGCGAGTCCAGCATCTTTTTTAAAATCGTCAATTGACCGAAACGATTCCGGGTTAATGAGGATATAAAAGCTTCCCTAACCGCCCTCTACAGTACCACCAACCATAGAACCTGTTAGGGCGCCTGCTAACATTTCGACCATAAAGGCAATTCCAGACCCTTTGTGTCCCCCAACAGGAAGTATTCCACCTTTCATAGCTTTCTCAGGATCTGTGGTAACTTTACCATCGCCATCGATTGCTACACCTTCCTCTATTTTTTTACCCTCATTTTTGGACACCATTAAATTACCCCAGGTGGTCATAGAAGATGCCATGTCAAGGATTGCAGGAGATTTGTCAGTTGGCACACCGATTGTCAGTGGGTTTGTTCCCCAAATAGCCTCAGTTGAGCCATGTGGAACTAGACCTCCCGGTGAGTTGTTAAAGCCAATAAAAATGAGGTCTGCTTCAGCTGCAATTCGCGCGTAAGAGCCAATGTATCCAGTTACTCCGAGATCCTTTAGACCCACCATTACGAAACCAGACTTTTGAGCTTTTTCTATTGCCATCTCTAACGATTCGTAACAAACTATAAATCCAGGTTTATTTTTGCCGTCAATGTGAAGTTGGTTGTCTGTATTCTTTAAAATCTCTATCTCACCAGTAACGTTCACGTTACCACTTTGAATGCCCTGTTGTACATGCAACACTCTGATTAACCCGTGGCTTTTCTTACCAACTAATTCACCGTCAATGATATTTTTTGTGATCAGTGATGCTTCATGTTCTGAAAATCCCAGCTTAAGGAGTATCTGGTTAGATAAATTAGTCGCCTCACCAATATTTATTTTCATATTATGACTTTCATTTATTTGTTGCGTTCATTGTACCAGTACCTAACTTGCGTTGGGAAAAATGTGAAATCCAGTAAGCAACCAGGGCTACAAGTAAAAGTATGTAGTAGTACTTAATGTTTTCAAGTTGAATTAGTGTGCCAAAAAAAAACATCACAATCAGGTATGGGAACTCTGAGAATAGCGATACCGTAGAGATGGCTGTGGCCCTGTGCTTAGATTCTGTTTGTTTGTTAATCAGCCCTATGATGTAAGGCTTCGCTAGTTCTTGGGCTACATATACTGATAAAAATGACAAAACACCGAAGTAAAGGTTGTTTGTAATGTATACAAGTAAAAAGCCCACTATGTACAAGCATATGAAGAGAAATTTAGCTTTCTCTTTGAGAAGTTTAATAATTTTGCCGTAGTTGTAACTCACAATTAAGGTGGGTATTAAAATTAGCGCTAAAATATACCCAAACGTTTCGCCACTAAATCCGAAGTACGCGCCGGTGTTTTGTCTGATTACCCCTTCGTAAGACTTAATGAGCATTGAGAAGAACAAAACTGGTAGTACGAAAGAAAAAACGGGCTTTGTAAAAATTGACTGAACACCTGTTTTGAGTTTAGAAAAATATTTTGTATATGACACCTCCTCTGTATCCGATTTAGGTTCAGTCATGAACAGTAATAAACCAATAGAAACTAAGCTAAATACTAACCAAGCTATAAAAGTAAATTGCGGATTAAATCGGAAAAGCAGTCCCCCTGCGAATATAGAGGCAACAGTGGTAAAAGTAGCAATGCTACTCACCTTGCCTAACACCTCATCGTAGTGATCTTCTTTTTTAATCTCCTTGAGAGAATCAAATAAAATAGCTTCTTTAGCGCCTGAAATGAATGCAAAACCAATAAACATAATGATATTGCCGATGAGAAGCCAAGTGAAATTAGATGCATTTATGAGAATTAAACAAGATATTACAAAAGCCATATTGCCAAAAATAAGGGTTCTTTTTTTCCCTAATAAATCTGAAACAGCGCCAGAAGGAACTTCTAAAAAGACGGCGACTGACTTGGAGATCCCATCAATTAAACCAATTTTAGGTATAGTAACAAATTGTGCAAAATAGAAAACCCAGTTGGGAAGGATAAACCAACCATTCATAAA
>CAZBTU010000024.1:0-12039 GCA_964494905.1 uncultured Pseudomonadales bacterium
CTACCGACGAGTTTTAGGAATTGTTTTGGGGTTTTGGTGCGTGATTGTGGCCAGAGGCGTGTGCCACCTCCGCCTGCTAGGACGACTGCGTATGTGTGGTCAAGAAACGACATGAAATTCCCTTTCTTTTTGACTACGCTCCCAAAGCGCGGCTATAGTTGTAGAAAATTCAGATTTAAAGGCCTGCATATTGTTTTCTTTCGCAACCTTTTCGAGTTTGCGCTGATTGAATGAGATAGTCTTGAACCGTTGGACACTCTTTATCATAGCATCGAGGGTCAAACTTGTAAGATGTACAGAGTGCTGTGGATCAGTCAACAGCTCTGCTGCTCCCGTCTGAGTATGGAGGAGTGAAGCTTTACCAAATGATGCTGCTTCCATGGCAGCGATGCCAAAGTCCTCGATGCCTGGCATCAGCAACCCACCGCAATGGGAGTACAAGGCACTTAGTTCGCCATCGGTGACTTGACTTGTGAACAATATGCGTGCACCAATGGCTTGAGCTCGCTTAAGGAATGTGACAAGCGTTTCAGATGGACGCTTAGTGCAGCTCTGCCCTACGGCTAATTGTGTAAGACTGTCTTTTTCAATGCCTTCGCTTGTGACGATCAACTTGTCTCCTGTTTGCAGACATGCTTTGATTGATAAATCAACCCTTTTATATGGTACTAAGCGAGAAACGCTCAGAAAGAAACCTGACATGGGTAACGCTTGCATGGTTGCTGGAAGCGTTGTGGTTGGAGGATAGATGACTGGTTCTGTTACTCGGTTGTAGTACTGTTTACAGCGTTGGGAAATCATCTCGGAAATTGGTATGACATAGTCAGGTCGGTGTGCTGCCGCACTGTCCCACCACCTCAGGTAACGAATGATTACCCGTATAATCTGGTGAATAACCGGAAGCTTGGCAAGCCCGTATTGAAGGTGTTGTTGGACATGGCTGTATAGGTATCTTGGGGGTGTTAGCAGGTAGCAAACGTGCAGTTGTCCTGGCTTTGTCAAAATGCCTTTTGCTTCTCCACTTGTAATGGAAATGACAAGTTCAAAGGCATCAAGTGAGAACGATTCAAAACCGAGTGGGAACAATGGAACAAGCAAACGATAGCTATTTGGCAACCAACTAAATTTTTGTAGAAAAGACGGATTTATAGTTATAGATCTACTCCACTCTGCTGTTTGCTGATCTGCAACGGCTGTGAATAACCGTGCCTGTGGATATAATTCACTTAATGCCTGGATCACACGTTCTGCGCCACCGTGTTTCAGGCTTACTTTATCATACACAAGAGCAACTTTTATCTGGTGATTAGATAACACGGGGTGCCTATTCAGTTAGGGATGTATAAACCTCAAGGGTTTTTCCAGCTGTGCTTTTCCATGTAAAGTGATTTGAATATGCGCGAGCAACAGCTATTTTATTTGGGACTGTAGCTTTTTGTAGTTGTGCGCAGGCATTCAAGAATGACTCAGTAGAATGTGGATCAAAATAGAATGCATGGTCTTTGTACACTTCCCTGAAAACGGGGATATTTGAACAGAGGACTGGTGTTCCACAGGCCATAGCTTCGATACCTGTAAGACCGAACCCTTCGGAATGTGACGGCTGCACCAGCGCAAGCGAGTCAGTATATTCTCGAGCAAGCTCGGCATCAGTTAGATTGCTGAGAATTTTTACTTGATCAGTTACTCCTAAGCTTTGTGCTAAGTCTAACGTCCGTTTAAGAAAAATTGAGCGAGAACTGACAAGCTTTATCTTCAATTCAGGCATTTTTGTCAAAGCAGACAGTACAAGCGCAATATTCTTATGTGGGTACAGTGAACCAACATACAGAAGTCCGTTCAACTTTCTTTTGCTCCAGTTGAAAACTCGCTCTTTTTGAGAAAGGAAAGCCTGCGTGACACCCTCCGGTGTGACGATAATTTTATTATTTGCCTTGGGGTAATGTGATATCACTGCTGCTTGCACAAGCTTCGTAGGCACCAATACTTTACTTGCATGACTGATGCTTTGTCGTACAACTAAACGATAAAAAAGGTATTTGGTCCAGTACTGCCAAATTGGCAGAGTTGTGACAGATGGGCCTTTTCGTTCGTGCCAGAGCAGGTCATGAATGGTGACAATTGTAGTCCCAGTGTAGAGTAATGGAGTATTAAAGTGTGGCACATGAAATATATCTGGTTTCAAGCGCCAAAGTACGGGGAGCAAACTGAGTTGTTCTTGAATGGTGTAATGTTTGACAGGTACAAGCACACTCTCAACGGAACCATATTTTTTTCTATTTGGTCCCAGAATCTCTGAAAGTTGTGACCGTGTCGTGACTAGGAGTGTCCAGCGAAAAGATGGTGGAGCCAAGGCCAAAAGTTCTCTAACTAGGTGAGTGATATACCTACCAATACCAGCATGAGCTATACCACCCAACCGACAGTCAACAACTATATGCACAAGTACTCCTACCCAGCACTAGGCAGATTTTTTGGTTTTAGTGCTTTTTTTTCGTCGTGTTGTTTTACCCTGTGAAGCTTTGCCTCCCAGTGCTTCATCAACGATTTGCTCGAGTTCTCGAAGCTCAGGCATATTGCTCGACTCAGGTGAACATTCACCACAGCATCCAAAATCTTCTGTTGCTTGAGCAGTGAGTACTTTGATTTTTCTGTTTCTGTTGAAGTTCGAAACGAGGACGTATACAAAATAGAGCATTGCAACGGCGTAACTGATAACGGGGATGTACTCAACTATTGCAGGTGGTGCGAAGAGGTCTTGTTCTGCGAAAAAGTAGCGCACAATCAACGAGGGCAATAACGCAGTGCTAAATAGTGCTGCGATGAAAAGCATAATGGCTTGCACAGTGCTCACCGCATTTTGAAGGTAAAGGCGATTAATTTGTTTTTGAGAATGGCTCATATGGCTCCCTGTTTGATAATTAATATGTACCGAATAAATGTGCGCAACCAGCCTGGATACTGTTTTGAGTAATGCTTATCGTAGTATTGTATCATGGTGTTATAAAAATGTTTTCGAGTTGATCGTGCGATTGTTTGTGAGCTACTTTTTATTCCAGACTTGTTTTTATGATGAATGAAACTTGCTTCAGGATTATAAACAACTTGATATCCATGTTCCCTAAACCGTTTGCACCAGTCTAAGTCTTCAGCATACATAAAAAATTGTTCATCTAGCAAACCAACTTCAACGACCGCTGCACGGCGAACAATCATTGCAGCGCCAGAACAAGCGTCCACAGTGTGAACAGAGTTGAGGTCTTTGTACATCTGATGGTATTGACCAAAAAAGTGGCTAGCAGGAAATTGCTTTTCAAGTCCCATGAAGTAAGAAACTGCAGCCCAAAGAGTTGGCTCGCCTCTGTGACATGCAGGATCAAGTTTGCCGTCGCTAAACTCAAGTTTGGGTGAAACTATGCCAACATCAGATCTTTCGTCAGCGTAGGCGATTAAGGTATCAATGTCAGAGTATTCGGTTGATTCCACATCGGAGTTGAGCAACATGCAGTATCGAGCCATTGATTTCTCAAGAACTCGATTATTCGCAAAAGCAAAGCCATGGTTATCTGATAACTGAACTAGTTGTACCCATGGAAACTCTTTTCTAAGCATTGGACCGGTTTCGTCACTAGAGTTATTGTCTACCACAATTACTTGAATGGACAACTTTGTCTTTGCTAAGACATACTCCATGAGCGTTGCTAACGTTTTCTTGAGCCAGAACTGGCTGTTATACGTAGTAATGATAATTTCGAGATCAATTGGTTTTTTCATCTTGTTTTTTACCCTTACCAATATGTCGGTATATGGCATCAAGCTTTTGGGAAATGAGTGACCAGTCGTAGTGTTTTTTGACGAATGCTCTTCCTTGCTCTGCTAATTTTTCTCTCTTGGACTTACTGTTCAACAGTTCTACCACCAGTTTTGCTATGTCATCAGCTGCATTGGCGGCAAGCACATGAGTTCCGTTTTTCAAGGCCAAACCCTCAACTGCTGTTTCTGTTGCAACCACCGGTGTGCCTGAAGCGAGTGCCTCCAATACTTTGTAACGCGTACCCTTTCCACTCAATACTGGGGCAATCAATAGGTCGGACTGGGTGAATGCGTCTCGGATGTCGGGTATCGTCCCAGTCACTGTAATTGATGCATCTGAGTGTTCGAGCGCCAAGACATCAGGTGCTGGTGCATTACCGACGATCCATAGCCGGGCGGTTGGTACTTGCTGCTTAATTTTTGGCCAAATTTCTTTGACCAAAAACCAAACTGCCTCAACATTCGGCAACCACTTAAATGTCCCGACGCATAAGATGGTGGGCCGGGATGGTTTTGTGTGTTTTTTTTCGGCGAACCATTTTGTGTCAACACCGTTGGCAACAACTTCTATTTTAGTATTATTATTTATTTGTCGAGCGATGTAAGCCTTGTCTTCTTCACTCATCACAATCAATGTATCGCAAGCGCGCCAATAGTGAGTCTCCCATTTTCTTATTTTTGCTATATCAATGTTGAGTAGTCCACGTAAAACCTTTGGAGCTTTTTGTGCATATGATTCATAGCCAACGTACTCTATCGTTTGTTCAACCAAGATGGTCGGAATTGTTGTTGGAGGAATGTGCGGCATCATGTAAAAAGTCTCAGCATGTATCAAATCATATTGTTTTCTTTGCAGCTCCGTTTGTACGGCGGTTATTACCTCAGGAACATGGTTGCGAATAACTAAAAAAGGATAGGAGGAGAAGGCTGTTTGAATGATGTTACTGAGAGTAAACGGCTTGTTTGATCTTTTAAATACTCTGACACTGGAACAGTATTTTTCTAACTCTGCACTATGTTCAGTTTCTGACCAGTCTTTGACTAATGCAAATAAAGTAACCTCATGTTTACGAGACAGCTGTTTAAGTAAATTGTAAGTTCTAATTTGCCCACCAGACAAAAGTGGATAGGGCAAATATGGGGTGAGCATTAAAATATTCATTGTGTTTTGGGACTCGTTAAGTCCAGTATTACATACTCTGCAGTTTGCTCAATGATCTTATATCGCTCCATGAGTTCTTTTGCCTCGTCATCCATACTTGTTGTGACATAGTGGGTTGCACCGAGTGTAATTTTCTTCTCAATCTCAAAACCAATTGGCCAACCAGAGCGATTTGTTTGAAAAAGAAATGAAGTGTCACCAAAAGCCGGTGCGATCATCTTTGCATTGGCTGGTACTTTTTGGTCAACTGCCTCCCCTGCTCTGACGTATTCCCAATGATTAACTGCAAAGTATCCCCTGGTGTGGTACCAACTGGCACTGATCATGCCGATGATTAAAAAAGTGAGCATAAGCGTACTAAACTGTGCTGAGATTTTTTTTGTTAAAAATTTGTCGAGCACAATAACACCTTGCGCAAGAGTTAAACAGAGTGGTGGCAACCAGAGCACCTGGTAATAATCATGCCTGACGTTACCAGTTGCAATAACTATTGCGTAAAGTAAAAGGCCAACCCACCAGGCAATAAGAATAGTGAAGGTGAGCGGCGGTGTGTGGGAGCGCCATTTTGGTGGAAAAAGGCCCGCTAAAAATATAGGTAGCCCTGAGTACCCAAGTATTAATTTAGTAAGTCGCTCGTATCCTAACCAGCGAAACCAAGCAGGACGGAGCCTGATTTTATCACCGTTGAATAGCCAGTCTGATGCAGGTATTCCGCTTGGAAATTGTTGAATCCACTGCCTCCACCAGAAAAATGGTGCCAGGGACAAAACTGGATATAAATACAGCAACGGCTTTGTAAAGGCTCGCCATTGCCAGCGGTTCCAGACTAAAATTGCAAAAACAAAACCATAAAATGCCACGAACGGCTTTAGTAACAGTGCGAGCGCGAAAAAAACGATGGAGATACCGTACCAATAGAACTTGTCTGTGCGGAGCCAACAAGAGAAAAAATAGAGTGCACCACAAGCAAAAAATAACATAGCTGGTTCGGGAAGAACAGCTCTAGAATAAAAAATACTGTAAGGCAAGACTGCAAAGAAAAGTGCACTTAAGTGAGCAATTTTTTTTGAGAAGTAGTGCCGTGCAAATAAAAACAGAAAAGTAGTTGTGCCTAAAGAAAAAAGAATGGAAAAAAGTCGGCTTACAATAACAAGCGGCAGACCTGGGATACCCAACATAACTGCTGCCACAATAATATTGACCAGTGGGAACTCGACCATTCTATACCCTTCTAGGTTATCTTTCCCAGACTGAATATTAGAATTATCATGGTAGTGAGGGATTAGAGGCTGGCTTAGGTTGCTGCGCACGTACTCACGAGTAACTGAAGCTGTATCAGCTTGGCGGAAGCTGTGCCAATCGAGTAATGGGTAGTGAATTCTGTAGAGTCTGACAACGGTTGCGAGCAAAAGAATAGCCAACAGTAATGAGTTTCTAAGAAGTTTTTTTTGCATACGCTCTGGCTGACTATGACTTTCGCCTCGAATTGTTTTTTTTGCGAGTTCTGCTTGGTTTAAAGATACTCTTTTGTGGTTGCTTTGTTTTGGGTAAAACTGCAGGTGAAACGTTCGAGTGTGACCATATTGCTGTAATCACCCCTGCCAAACTCCAGTATGTAAATGCAACTTTTGATGAAGCAAATACGTCGATATACACAGCATTGACAAGTAAACCTAAAGTTGCGCAGATATAACCGATTCCCAGTGCTGTTTCTAAGGTTGGTTGATGAGAAAAAATGCCGACTTTTGCTAATCTCCAGGCAATGATTGTGGTGAGAACAATTGTACCGTAAAAGGTGACAAAGCCAAACAGGCCTGTCTCCCCTAGAGTTCTGAGAAAGTTGTTATCAGTACTTTCTGCTTCAGTGAACTGTGTGATTGTTTCTTTGGTAAGCGTTGCATAACCGCTACCAAATATTGGATTACGATAAAAGCCTTGAAGCGCTCTTGGCCACAAGGTGTCAAGACGAATTGCAGAAGAAAGACCGTGTTTCAGTGCTGCATCGGAGTAACTCGGTGGTTTTTCAACAATGATGGTTTGTGCTGCGCCACTTGCAGAAATGGTTGAAACTGGTACCAGCTCTGTTGCTTCAAAAAAAACATCGCTTGGTCTGTTGGTAGGCATTGGTGACGGTGATGGCTTGGTTGTAACAGGCCTTTGATCTGAAGCAACCATAACGGCTAGATCGTCTGTAGAGAGTGCACCATCCGGGGGTTTGGAAGCCAAGAAGCTCGAGAGATCTGGTAAGTATTCCTCAGCGAATAGCTTGCGTTTTGCATTGGTGGTGTGGTACCAAGTGTTCAATTCGGGATATCCTTCCAAAGTCTGGAGCATACGCTGTTGTATGTCTTGCCCAAATAATGAAAGCATAATTGTCAATAAAATACCAAAAATTAAGCCATTGGTGAAAATAAATCTTATTTTTGACAACATGTTTCTTTTTGTAAGTGAGTACAAAATAATCGAGATACCAGCAGCACCGCTGAAGGCTAGAAACGAGCTTCGTGATGCGCTCACTGTTAACAACCAGAGCCCAAGTGTGAAACACAGCCACAATCCTGTCTTAAGTACCCGATGATTAGTTTGAAAAGCAGCAGTAAGGATGAGTGGGAGTATGACTACAAGGTAAGCGGCCAAATCGTAGTGACCGCCAAACGTGGATTGTACCCGTGCATGTTCGGTCAAATATAGCCGAATTCCTTTACTAAACTCTCGGTTCATCGTCGAATACACTGGCCAATACAGATACTTTTGACCGATACCATAGATGCCAACTAGCGCTAATGTCAGAGCAAGGACAAACACCACTATCTTGGCAGTGTGCTTTCGAGGAGCTGTTGTGGCAGCAATAAACAGGAGTGAGAAGTACTCAAGATATCTTAGGTAGTGAAGAATACTTTTCCCGACATGCAAGAGTTCCAAAGGAATCGTTCTGGTAATAAATATGCCAGAGACTATGGCAGATGCTCCAGCGATTGCATATAAACTAACGATGAGGTTATATGGGGTTTTCCATTGTATGCGTCCTCGAAGTAACTGCGCAATCCACCAAACGCAAACACCCAATACCAAGATGTCCTCAATTCTGACCCTGACAATGTACCCGGGGATGATGTCAAAAAGAGGAAGCTTGGGATACAACGGAATGAAAACAAGCAAAAAACAACTGGCGATAAATAAACTGTTCCTGTTAAGCCAATTGAGAATGGGCTGAATGGTATGCCGAGGTTCCTTAAAGATTTTCATATACTACCATCTGTGTGCTTCTTGCCAAATTCTTTCGTACGGTTCAATTCTCTGGCGTGGGGCAACAAGGAGCGTAAGGAGTACCATCCGTATCAGCGCACCAGCTCGTAGTATAGCTTTCAATACTGACATCTGCCAGAGAGGTTTGTGTTTTGCCCAGATGTAGATGAGACCTTTTGCTTCCCCGACAAGTGCTGTGGCGTGGTTAGAACTTGCGCTTTGTAGGTGTGTGACTCGAGCAGTGGGGTGTTGAACAACGTCCCAGTGGTGTGCTTTCGCTCTGAGACAAAACTCGACATCCTCTCCATACATAAAAATCCCTTCATCCAGTAGACCAATTTCTGAGAAGACTGAAGCGCGAACTAACATTGCTGTTGCAGCCACCCAACCTCTTGAAATCAACTGCATCTCAGGTGGGTTGTCACCAACTTGCGTGGCGTTATCAATAGCAGACAACTTTTTTTGAGCTGTCGGGAGCAGCTTTCCGATAATGGGGATGTCATCAAGTAACAGAAACTGTGTTGAAACGGTTAACAAGTTGGGTATATCTCCCCCTTGGGGTTGAATGGTTCCATCAGGATTAAGGAGGGTGGCAGCAATTATGCCAACCTTATTTTGAGTTGTAGCACTTTCACTCTGAGACTGCATTGTTAGCACCAATTTTTCTAGACAGCCTTTTTGAACGTAAGTATCTGAATTAAGAAGGAAAAGGTACTCTCCCTTTGCATGAATTATTGCTTGATTGTTAGCGATAGCAAAACCATTATTGGCTGAGTTAGTGAGAATACGAAATGGAACGGGGCTGTTTTTTTTCAGTTGACGAAGAGCTAACAGTGAGTTATCTGAGGAAGCATTGTCGACTACAATTATTTCCGTTTGTTTCAGCAAAATAGATGAAGCTTGGAGATCTCTGAATACTGACCGTAAAGTCTGCGTAGTCAAAGTTTTTGTATTAAAAGAGACGGTAATGATAGTGAGTAGCATACCTATTGAAACCAACGCGCCCGACCAAGTTGATATGTTGGGTTGGTATTGGTTCGAAGTGCGATTTCTTTGGCAGGGACTCCCGCCACAACCGACAGGGGTTTAACGTTTTTGGTGACCACTGCGCCTGCCGCAACTATTGCTCCAGTCCCGACTGTAACCCCCGGCAAAATAATTGCTCTTGGCCCAATGAAGACGTAGTCTTCAATCGTAACCGGCTCTTCGATAGCGCGAAATGTGGTGTCATTAATGTCATGTTGACTTGTCCAGATCATGACTTCAGAAGCGATGTCTACGTGGTTTCCAATGGTTAAACCACCCTTTGAGTTAGGCAACTGTCGACGCCCATCAAGCGTCGACTTTTCACCAATGATTGTGTCCATGCCGATACGTATAAAACGGGGATCATAGATTCTAGCCATCATGTGAATGGTAGATCCACCGCCGATTTTTATTCCACTTAGTCTGTAAAATAAACGCCTGATGTGATGGGAAGGTATATAACCTACCCCCCACCATAAGATTCCGGTCACAAACTCGAGCCAAATGGTGTGTAGTCGGCGGCTGATCTTGGTGTATAGGATGGACATATTTTTTTATGATTGACGCGGCATGTCAGAGAGAATCTCAGATATAATTTCTTTTGTTGATTGGTGATGAACGTCTGTCAAAGCCCTGGTGTTGTTGATAAGCGTAACTAACGCAGGTATCAGCAAAGGATCAGCTAATTCTAGCTGTAACAGCGCTTGCTTGATTTCATCTCGATATTGGTCAAATACAGAAGTCCTTTTTATCTCTGTCATACTGCCTATTGTATAGTTACTCGCCAGGAGGTGTCAAACCAAGGTGCTCATAGGCTGTTCTAGTAATAACTCTTCCCTTCGGTGTACGTTGAATAAAACCAGCCTGGAGCAGGAAGGGCTCAAATACTTCTTCGATGGTTAGAGGATCCTCGTTGAGGGTGGCTGCAATGGTTGTCAATCCCACTGGTCCTCCGCCATGTTTCTGAATAACTTCGGTCAAAAATCGGCGATCTAACTCTCCGAGTCCCAGAGTGTCAATTGAAAGTAATGAGAGAGCTCCTTTCACTTGGGCAACGTCGATGTGATTGCTCCCTTCTATCTGGACGACATCACGAACTCGTTTGAGAAGTCTGAGTGCGATACGAGGAGTACCCCTCGACCGTCTGCTAATTTCAAGTGATGCTGACGGGTCGAGTGTGACTTTAAGTTTGTTTGCTGTTTGGGTAAGGATTTGTGCAAGTGTTTCTGGTTGATATAATTCAATACGATGTGTTATCCCAAACCGATCTCGGAATGGGCCAGCAAGCAGTCCAAATCGTGTAGTGGCACCTACCAGGGTAAATTTTGGCAGGTCTAAACGAATAGTTCTTGCTCCAGGGCCTTTGCCAACCATAATATCAAGTGCATAGTCTTCCATGGCTGGGTATAGTGTTTCTTCAACTACTTTGGGTAGTCGATGAACTTCATCAATAAAAAGAATGTCGCCTGGCTGTAAGTTCGTGAGCAAGGCTGCGACATCGCCAGCTTTTGTTAGTGCTGTACCAGAAGTAAGTTTGACTTGAACACCTAGTTCTTTAGCAATGAGGAGAGAGAGGGTGGTTTTGCCTAGCCCCGGAGGACCATAAAGCAATGTGTGATCGAGTGGTTCTTTACGCTCCTGAGCAGCCTGAATTGCTATCTGAAGTGATTTTTTTACGTCTGCTTGGCCATAAAATTGACTCCAAGCCTCAGCTCTCAATGAAGTGAAAAGTAGCTCTTCTTCTTGCGATGAATTCGGGGCAATTATGGGATCACTCATGGGCTATAGTTGTACAAGGTTTACCTGTTGTTGTCCAGAGCTCCGATTGTTCGGGAATAATTCGGGTTTAAGTGACACCCTCACCTGCCGAATTGTTTGATGCTGAGCTGGATGGCCTGCTGTATGGAAATATCTGGATCTAGTGATCTGACCACACGTTCTACTTCGTCCTGATCAAACCCAAGTCCGATCAGCGCCTCTGCAACATTACTTTGCTGCTCGGTAAGTGAAGTGAGATCTAGATCTTGTAAGCTGCCAAGTTTGGACTTCAGCTCAATAATGATTTTTTGTGAGAGTTTTTTCCCTATCCTTGGAATTGAGCTAAAAAAAGCAATATTTGCTTCTTGCACAGCAGTTATGAGTTGCGGACCACCCTTCTCTACAATTGCAAGTGCGGTTCGTGGGCCAACACCATTGACAGACAAAAGGAGTAAAAAGAGTTCCCTATCATCCTCAGTCAAGAAACCATACAACTCAAGGCATTCTTCTTTTACATGGGTGTAGATGAACAATGTGATGGTACCAGATGAAATTTTCGTACTGATGGAGGGTGAGACGAAAACAGCGTATCCGACACCATTAATCAGAATCGTTAAACCACGTTTTGTAAGGATTGGTTTTCCAATTAGTAAAGATATCATCTATTTTTCTTTCAGATTTAACTTATGAAGCACTGAGTGCGTCAGTAGTAGTGCTATGGCGTCAAGCTCATCGTCAAGTTTATCATGAACAGTAATGGAGGTCTGGAGTGAGAGCATTTTTGCAATTGTTGTTTTATCGGCGCTTCCATTTCCTGCAACTGTCAGTTTAATTTGCGTTGGATTGTACTCAAAGACTGTCATGCTGTGTTGTAAGCAACAGCCGATTATTACACCTCTAGCCTCACTAACACGAATAGCGGTACTGGTATTTTTTGAAAAAAATAACGATTCGATAGCAAGCTCATGTGGCTTGTATAGCTTAAGGACAGATTCCAAGTTCGAGAGCAGATACTGGTAACGCTCAAAAATATG
>CAZBTU010000024.1:12139-14125 GCA_964494905.1 uncultured Pseudomonadales bacterium
TTTCTCCGGTACAATGCCCTTCTTCTTGGTGTCAGCAACTGTGCATCTAACATTGCTTGCGCAATTTCTTGCGGGCTATATGGATCAACTTGAAAACCAGCCTCGCCTACTACTTCTGGTAGGCTACTTGTATTCGATACTATAGGGATAGTTCCATAGCCCATTGATTCAAGTGGTGGAAGGCCAAAGCCTTCATGCAAGCCCACCAGGAGTGTCGCTCTTGCATTTCGATAGAGTCGTGCCTTTACGGTATCATCAATAAACCCAGTCGTAATGATGTTTTGTTGTTCGGGTGATCTTGAAATGCAGTTCATTATGGGTGCAGAGAGCCAACCGGTCTTTCCTGCGAGCACAAGTTGGGCCATGCTTACTTTTTTCCTTTTTTGTACTGTGATGGGCAAATTATTGAATAACCTGCAGTACAGTTCGTATGCTTCAACAAGTCGCTCGATATTTTTTCTTGGCTGAATTGTTCCCACAAAGAGAAAAAATGAGTCCTGAATACCTAGTTCCTTGAGTGTAGATGGATCAGCAATATTTTCGCTCAGTGATGCGGCTGGGTAAACAACGGCAACTGCATTGCGTGGTTTCTTGTAGTGTTTGATTATTGATTGTTTCGTAAAGTTACTGATGCCGATTACCCGTGTCGCATGCTTGACGCTGTATGCTGTCCAGCGGACTAGTTTGGTTAGATCAGACCGTTTGAACAGATCCGGAAATTCCAAGTATGCTGTATCCATGACTGAGGAAATGTAGGGAACAGCACAGAACCGAGGTGCGTAGTGACTTGGGGTGAAAAAAGCTGAGTATTGCTTGCGGTGTCGAAAAATATGAAGTGGAAGTGCCCACTGAGTCCAGAACTGAGTGGGTGTAACTACCTGATACTGCCATCGCTCGGTGGGTTTGGGAAGGCTTGGTAAGGCAGGTTTGGGGAGCACGACAGTTACTCTGGCGTTTGGTTCTTTATCGGTGAGTTCTGCTAGCCCCCATAATATTTCGAACGCAAATACATTGCTACCGACTCTATTTTCTTGATTTGCTTCGTAGCCATCAACGCAGAAGTGGTAGTGTCGAGTATTCATATTTTTTCTATGTGGTTTCTGAAAGTGCCAGCTTATATACCGCGATAGTTTCTTGAGCGACACGTCTCCAATCAAACATGTGCTGGCGAATAATCATACGTTGCAATCGCTGCTGTTGTTCAGCGATTGATTCATTGAGGACGGTGAGCAGACCTTGGCGTATGCTCTCTGGAGACAACGGATCAACTAAGACAGCTGCATTTCCAGCAACTTCACGCATACCTGAGTTGTCTGACGTGACAACTGGCGTGCCGTGGTGGAAGCTTTCAAGAATAGGTAAGCCAAAACCTTCGTAGAGTGATGGGTATGCAAAGCAGCTGGCCTGTCCATAGAGAACAGAAAGTTCGGGATCTGAAACAGTACCAAGGAAGCGGATCTGGTCTGACGCCTGATTTTCTGAGACCCCATCCCATCCTGCAGCGCCAACAACAATCAGTTGAAAGTCAGAAGCGAGTGGGGTCCATGCCTCAATCAATCGGGCTAAGTTTTTCCTCGGTTCCCGAGTGCCAACAAAGAGTATAAATGGTTTTGATAGCTGTAATCTGGTAATAATTGCCGTCTCTTCTTCTTCCGTGATTCCGTCGACTAACTGTCTAAATTCCTCCGGAAGTGCTTCGTGCACAACATGGATCAGATAACTTGGGTATCCCAGTAGTTCAACCAAATCATTTTTGGTTGCGCGACTCACTGCGATTAAGTGTGCAGCTTTCATCTTTAAATAGTCCCACGCATGTTGATGCCGTCTAAGGACGACTGGATGAGCTGTTTCTGGATAATGCAAGATGGCCAAATCATGAATAGTCGAGACAACAGGTATTTTTGATATAGGTGGTTGCATCCAGTCCCAGCTGTGGAAAAGGTCCATGTGAGGAAAGAGTTTTTCCGGTGCTTGCCAATTAGTGAA
>CAZBTU010000024.1:14225-17278 GCA_964494905.1 uncultured Pseudomonadales bacterium
AAACTCTGTAAAGTCAAAATAATTTTATTGTCCGGGTCCGTTAAATCTCTCAAATAGTCAAAAACCAGTACATATTTTTTCTCACTTACTGGCTTGAGCAAATCAGGTAAATCGTGTATCTGATTGGTTGTTAAGCTACCAGTACTCAGTGATGGAAACTGGTTGCCATCGTACCAGACCCAAGGTGCAAAAGGCTGAGGAAAAGAAAAAATTACAATTGATTGGTCAGCTGGAAACTGAGTTGTAATGTCACGATGCAGTGCTCGCCAGTTTTCTCGTTGCAGCTGTGGTGTGGTGAAGTACAGAGATGTTCCCCAGCCATTGATAAGTAGGAGGCATAACGCCAAGCTGAAAGCAATTCTTCGAATACTTTTAGTTAGACTAAAACTTTGTGTAACTAGAATGCCTACGAGTAAATACAGAGCAGGAAGCAGAAACAAGACTCGCTTTGGCTGAACAACTGGTACCCAGAATGACACTATCCATGAAAGTAACAAAGGTACGATAAGCCATGACACAATGAAAATGAGAGAGTCACGATTTTGTTTGGTGGCGTTTTTCGCTGTGTATAGAGTTAGAAACGAGATGGAGAAAATGATTGCAATAGTCAGCATGACGAACTGCCAGGAGAATGAAAGATCAACTACTCCAAATATAAACTTCCCGACCACTAATGGCAGTGATTTTAATTGAGGTATGCTGACAACTGTTTCCCATCCAGGAAGTAACAGTCTGACTGTAGTTCCAGCGCTGAGTTGATCTCGGAACGTCGGGAGCCAAGGTAGAAATCCAAGAACACTTATAACCCAACTAATGAGTGCTAGCTTTCTGTTTTTCGCCGTAAGTAGCTTGAGCCAGATAATTTGAGCAAGCATAAAAAATGGGTAAAGGTACGATGAATATAGACCGAGCAGATTTGAGACAGAATACAAAGCCCAGTTCCTTTTGAGTGGTTGTTGTCGAGCTTTGAGAAAAAACCATGCGGCGGAAAGTGCGCAAGCAGTTGGTAGGGAATATGGTCGCAGTTCCTGTGAATAAAAAATATGAAACGAGGAAGTTGCAAGCAGAAGTGCGGATAGCAAGCCAGCTCGAACGCCGGCGAACTTTTTACCCAGTGCGTAGGTAATCAAAACACTTATCAATCCAGGAATAAGGGCACCCCAGCTTCGCAGCCACCATTCACTGGTATCAAACCGGATGCTGATTGCCGTGATGAGATGTAAAAACGGGGGCTGAAAATCATCAATGATATCGAATTGTTGACTCAGAGGACGCTGACTTTCTAAAGCTTGAGCGGCTTCGTCAAGCCAAAACGAGCCATTAAGGAGTGGTAGCCGTAACAAAAAAGCCAGAAGAATGATCGCTAGCACGAAGTGTTTTGCATAGTTGTCGGCAAAGCGTGTATTTTTTTTCATCGTGTTCACTTATTTGCTATTCACAAAACTGTGGGTTCAACAGTATGATACACGGTATGGGCTTATCGCAAAACTCCGGTTCTATTGTCGTCACAGGTGCTGCTGGTTTTCTCGGCTCACACCTCTGTGATGCTTTACTATCACAAGAGTACAAGGTAATTGGTGTCGACAACTACCTGACTGGTAGAAGAGAAAACTTGAAGGTTGCCTTGGCGAATCCGAACTTTACGTTTGTTGAGGCAGATGTCACGACAGATCCTGTTACATACCTGGGAATAGAGCTAAAAATACAAGCGGTCCTTCATTTTGCCTCACCAGCCAGCCCGCCTAGGTACCAGGAATATCCAGTCGAAACCTACTTGGTGAACTCGTACGCAACACACAACTTACTTCAATTTCTTAGGGTACACGCTCCGCACGCACGATTTCTCTTTGCAAGCACCTCTGAAGTGTATGGAGATCCTTTGGAGCATCCACAAACAGAGACATATTGGGGTCATGTTAACCCGAATGGGGTTCGTTCCTGCTACGATGAAGCAAAACGTTTGGGTGAAACTATAGTTGGCGTTTTCAATCGCAATTTTGGATTTGATACTCGAATTGTGCGCATTTTCAATACTTATGGACCTCGAATGGATCCATTGGATGGAAGGGTGTTACCAAATCTGATCACACAAGCTCTGAGCAATCAATCACTGACGGTCTATGGTGACGGTGAGCAAACGAGGTCCTATTGTTACTATTCTGACTTAGTTGCCGGTGTGTTGGCACTATTGTTCAGTGATCAAGCTAAAGGGGAAACAGTTAACATTGGTTCTCAGGATGAAATGAGTGTTTTAGAAACAGCAAAACAAGTGTCTATGATGGTTCTAGGTGAAACGACGCAACCAAACATTAAGTTTGAACCCATACCACTTGACGACCCTACAAGACGACGACCGGACACAAGCAAAGCTAAGTCACTTTTGGGTTGGGCACCTAAGGTCAATTTTCCTCAAGGCTTGCGACAGACAGTGGAATACTTCAGTTCACTCACCTAGTTTTTTTATTGTAGCTATTCAGGAATTTTTTAGGCAGGCTTTGGAGTTGACCCATTTTCGCTACCAGAATTGAAACCGTCGTTGCAACCACGATGCTGAAGATGAAACTTTGAATATGTGTCAAGGAAGAAGTGCCATTTGTATCGACAGATGTATGGGACTGAGGTAATTCTGAAGGCATGTTTTCGATAGTATATGACTCAATAGGCTCAAGCGGTTTGTCTGATGTGGAAAAAGGGCTAAATGTCACACCATGTTCGGGGCTAACAGACACCTTTGTGTAAACGTCTCCAGGTGCATAATTCACACTACTAGCTATTGATGTTATGTTGCCAAATGATTTAAAGAATACTGCTGGTGATTCTTGCGCTTTCAAGTTTCCTGACATGATATAAACTTTTTTATCTGATAGTGCGCTGAGTTTGGGGACCACATAGTCAGTAAATGCCTGATCAAAGTGAGTTGTTTCTGGTTGGGCAAGTTGCGAACGAAAATCCTCCCAACCAGGAATGGAGGAGTGCCAACCAGCTGAAGGCACTGATACAAAAATGGTGTCAATTTCGGGGTATTTTTCAAGTCTGAGGAGTAAATTGTAGAT
>CAZBTU010000025.1:0-4845 GCA_964494905.1 uncultured Pseudomonadales bacterium
ACAAGTGAAAGTGGTAGCTGGTGGTTTGTAACATTGTTTAACACTCGGCTATTATATAATGCCTGGGGAACATATGCGGGACAGTACTATTCTTCACCTCAATCGGCTTACTCACAGTTTATATCAGGCTGAGAATCGCTCGTTTAACGCCACGAGGTTGCAATACTGGCAGGGTTGGAAAAGCTGTACTCCTTTTTTCCCCAACAAAGCGCAACTGAAGATACTCGACCTCGGTTGTGGCAACGGTCGTTTTGCCAGATTTTCACGTGAAAATACACCGTCGACAACAGAAATAGAGTACTGGGGGATCGATAATAACCAGGAACTCCTATCACACGCTATTGAACAAACAAGTCATCTGGAAAAACTAACCAGCAGCTGGAAGAAAATAGATCTAGTTGAAGAACTAGTGACTGAGAAACTCTCCGATCAGCTTCCTAAAAACTATTTTGACTTAATCTTGGCCTTTGGGATTTTGCACCACATTCCATCTCTAAATCTAAGGCAGAAGTTTATGACGTCTATTGGTGAGTGGTGTAATAAACCTGGAGTCTGCATTGTCACTTTTTGGCAGTTTGGTAATGAGGAACGTTTCACGAGCAAACAATTGAACCCATCCCACTTTGGCATCGACCCTGCTGAGCTGGAACCCGGCGATATGCTTCTACCCTGGGGACAAAACAACCAGAATGCCCGCTACTGCCACGCCTCTACCAAAGAAGAACAACAAGAGCTAATACGCACGATTAACCTACCAGTACTCTCAACTTTCGCAGCTGACGGGAAGACTGGCACGCTCAATCAATATTATGTTCTGGGGTCGCTTGCAACCTCATGAACAAGTTGTATGATACCTGTATGCGTACTGTACTCTCACTCCTCTTAGTTATTTTACCTATACTTGGTATCGCTGATGCAAGCTATCTCACATATGAGAAACTAGCTGGAAGAACACCGCCCTGTAGCGTTGGTAGCGACTGTGGTGCTGTACTCAACAGCCCATATTCCACGATTGGTCCGATTCCACTTTCTGCTTTGGGGTTATTGTTTTACCTGTCTGTTTTTATGGTGGCAAGCCTCAACTTACTGGAGTTTGATCTCGGTAACTGGTTCAAACAAAAGAAATTCAATCGATTGCGTTTTTTGCAACCAATTGATTTGTTAGTCGGACTCAGTACCTTTGGTTTATTCTTTTCAGCATTTCTTGTCCTTCTCATGGGAGTCGTAATCAAGGCATGGTGTCAGTATTGCCTTCTTTCAGCCCTCATCTCGGCTACTATTTGGCTCACCACCTTGATCTACAGTCAAATTCTTGATCGCTCTCCATTTATGGCCAAACGCGTCTGGAGTAGCGTTGTCGGCGGAGTTTACCGTGAGTTCCTCAAGCCGGTATTTTTTCTCTTCGATCCCGAGTTCATTCATGATGCATTAACGCTCAAAGGCCGATTTCTTGGTCACTTTGGTTTTACTCGCGCGATGAGCCAAACCATGTTCGGCTTTTCTCATCCAGTGTTAGCACAAACCTTTGACGGTATACGTTTCCCTAATCCTGTTGGTTTGTCAGCAGGATTCGACTATGACGGTGATCTAACTGGAATACTTCCTTCTGTCGGGTTTGGTTTTCATACAATCGGGACAGTGACGCTCCAGGCATACGATGGGAACCAACCACCTCGACTGGGCAGATTTCCTAAATCTCAAGCATTACTCGTGAATAAAGGACTCAAATCCATGGGAGCAGCCTCACTCATCAAAAAGTTAGAGACTCGTGAGTTCGCGATCCCTGTAGGCATTAGCATTGCAAGCACTAATACCTTATTTAGCAATACCAAAGAACAAATACTTGATATGCTTCAGTGTTTTGTGTTGTTCGAAAGGTCAAACGTTAAACATGCATACTATGAACTCAATATAAGTTGTCCGAACACGTTTGGCGGAGAACCCTTCACCAGTTCCGAAAGACTTGAAGTTCTGCTTCATTGTACTGATGCATTGCAACTCTCGCGTCCGTTGTACCTAAAAATGCCAATTGATCAAAACCAGGCTGAAACAGCTGCACTGCTCTCAGTAGCAGATCGGCATAGAGTAGACGGTGTGATCTTTGGGAACCTGACTAAAGATAAAAATAATCCGTCAGTCGAAGCCTCAGACCGTGAGCATTGGAAAACATCTCGAGGCAATCTCAGTGGCAAACCAACCTGGGAACGTTCGAATGCACATATAGCCTATACAAAAAAAACCTACGGCAATCGATTCACTATTATCGGCACGGGTGGGATCTTTAGTGGCAAAGACGCATTAGAAAAAATGCGCCTTGGGGCAGATCTAGTGCAACTGATTACCGGGATGATTTTCCAAGGGCCACAGCTCATCGGCCAAATCAACCAAGACATAGCAGAGCATTGGCAGCAGTAGATCCTAAGCCGTTTTGGTTATCTTCGCGCCTCAAGTTACACCAATCTCTCTATAAGCGCGCCCAACCCATACGCTACACTGGCTGCAATCGCCCCAATGCTGAGCATCTCCAGTCCATTCTTCCACCATGCTCCTTTAGTCACAATTGTCCTCAGACTTCCAACCAAAAACAAACTAAAACCAGTGGCAGATACTGAAAGGGGGAACTGCACTCCACTTTCAAACATGATGCCAGCCATTTGTGCTAAGTATGGAATAAGTGGCATACTCCCAGCAGTCACAAATGCGACAAAAGTAATAGCCCCCGTCTTCCAGAGACCCTCTGGCATCTTCGTACCATCCTGGTGATTGCGCAACCGGTGCTCAGACCGCTCACCAAGAAAATCACCAACCGCCATGCTCAAGCCGTCTGCGACCATGTTAGCAATCCCAAGAATAATGATAATTGTTGGTGATAGTTGGGCGCCAGCTACGCCAGCAACTACTGCAAATGTCGTGATAATTCCATCATTGGCTCCATACACCGCAGCCTTTAAAAATTTTGGTTCGAGTTTGCTGTTCGCGGATTTTGGCATAATTACCAGTTTAACAGTTAGAATTGCTCCTCCACAAGAGTATTGGTATAATTGGTGCCTTGTGTAGTACAGAAACTCTCTGACACACTACTGCCCCGTGGTCTAATGGCAGGACAGCAGCCTTTGAAGCTGTTTATCTAGGTTCGAATCCTAGCGGGGCATCATAAAAAACAGACAGCTATAGCTGTTTGTTTTTTATGTCGCGTTGGTTGATGAGAACTAGTTAGGTTCGCGCCGCCAAGCGACCAAAACGTATGGCAACTGCTCGACACGAAGCGCGTGGCTAGTACCCGGAGGGTAGCACCTAGCGGACCATCAATAAAAAAATAGTTTTATATATCAATCTATTTTCTTTGATATCTTATACTCCATTTGTACACCCTAATTTCTCCACAAGAAGGAGTTCCGACCCATTGCAAGTTCTTTCTATGAAAAATTGAAGCAAATGTTATATATAGCTGATTCTCAACTAAATCAATTTTTCTTTATGATCTTGGAAATATTGAGCTGCAAACTCTTCAGCTACTCTTTCGTCTTCAAGCTCTCGATATTCTGCCTGTTGATGTTCATTGGCACGAGTTATAGCATCTGCGTTTGATAGCTTTTTAAGAGCGTCATAATTGAAGCCCTCTGTATTCAAAGATAATCTCTCCAGCGCAGCAAAACTTGCTTTTTCAGGCTCTAGTAATTGAAAAACTGCATGACCAACTTCATGTACAAATTGTTGTAGTAATATTTGCTCATCAGTAACCTCTTCTAGGCTACAACCAAGTGCTTTTGCAACTACCTGTACTTGAAAGGGATAGATACTGCGAATAAGTTGAGTGGTTAGCTTCCAGTTGTAGGGAAGTAAGATTTTTGGTTTTGATAGGCTTCGCTCGTATCGAGCAGTTTCTATTTGACTTTCTTCTGCAGATAATATTCCCAATGAAACTTTTTGTAACTCAGGAATAGAATCACATAGTTCATTCCATACTCTTTCTACATCAGGGAATCGTGCGAGCTCGGTCTTTTTTCGTTCAACTGTTTGTTTTTTTTTGGCCTGAATTGCAGCATCAATTTCTTTTTCAGACTTACCTCCATGAGACATAAGCATTCTTTTTATTACCAACCATTGCTGATCACTATAATCTTTAATTTTATAGAAAGTACGAATTGCCTCGATTTCACTTTGCGAAAATTTTTTATTTAAAACATGATCTATTAGATCAGCAATAAGTGGATGTGAATCTTTACTCGTTTTTGCTGCATTCAACTGATCAAGAAAGCGAACATACATTTCTAAATTACCGCTGAGTGTAACAGGGTGATCTTTCTCTAATAAGTCACTGAGTACAGCGCCTGCAATAAATTCATATGTATCTACAAAATGTGCACTACATAGCATCTCTATTTGCTCATCAACTGGTTGCAAACCCTCTTTGATCATTTTTTTAGTATAACAGTATGTCAGGTTTTTAGTTCCAATATGATACAACCACGCCCACACATATTGAGTTTCATTTGTACGGTTACAACCATCGTCTCAAGCAGGTATGACACAATCAAAAATGATAAGTTTGAATAAACGAAGCCACCTGTCCACTTTTGTGTTAGGTGGTTTTTTTGAAAGGTTGATATGCCTGGATTTAAGGAAAGATTAGACAAAAAGAAACAAGAATTTACCCTTTCACAAGAGAGTGCGCATGATAAGGTAATGAACGCATTAAAAAGTTTACCTGAATGGAGTGATTTTCAAGCAGCTTGTAATTCTAGTGAGCTAAGTGAAGCTCTAGCAGAGCTTAAAAAATATGGACCGGTTTATAAATTACAAACATGGAGTAATCAATTTTGGCCTGAGCTAACTCAAACGTAT
>CAZBTU010000025.1:4945-15083 GCA_964494905.1 uncultured Pseudomonadales bacterium
GAATGTGGCAGAAAGGGTCGCAATCCACGCACGGCCCGAGGAGTCGAACTTAATGTCCATCACCCGGTTGTCTGGAGAAGATAGCTTGCGCCATTGCTCACTCTCACGGTTATACAGTATCAAACCAACCAGTTCGGGATCTTCATTGAGGACATCACTTCCGATCCAAACTTTCTCACCATCAGGCGTCAGTGAAATGACTCTCACTTGATTCGAGTCAAGCACTTCAAAACTTGACGGTTGACTACTATCCGGCGCTGTTACTGCAAACCATTCAGCCTCATGCAACCAGCTCAACCCATGGGAAATTGATCCAAACCACGCTTCATCTTCCAAAATTAGAAAGTCGTGAATAGCTTCCCAATGGATAGAATCAGCTGGCAGGTATGGCTGAGACCAAGTTTGGCTTTCAAGATTGTATGCAGCCATGCCCTTCCAAGTTGCAACATAAACCGTATGCTGGAACTGACGGATTCGATAGATGCGATGATCGGGTAACGAATCTGTCCAGTTTTTCCACTCATTTTCATGGAAAACCCAAAGTCCTCCTGAATGTGTTAACTCGTTGCCACTATCTGTCCCCACCCAAAGTCGGCCATCAGTATCTTCTAGGAGCGTGTTGATGTGCGCAAACTGCCGACAAAAACCCCAGAATTTACCATCGAAGTAGCCCAAGCCAATTCCAGCAGCATAGCCCACCCATAGCACTTCTCGTCCCATGAATAGTGAACGGATGTGCAAAGATTGAACACCCGAATTGCTGGGAGTGTATGCAGGCTGCCATTGCTTCTGTGCAACCTGGAACTGTTCACCACAGTGTGACGTAATCTTCACAGGTGTGGGAGTAGCTGGCGCAGTCATTGGTGTGGGTCTCAGCACAGGGCTGGGTGTCAGTGTCAACTGATACGGAGTGGGAGAGGGAATAGTGGGTGTGGGTGGAGGATCAGGGCGACAAGCCACCCAAAAAAACAAGCATATCAAAAGTTTTTTCAACACTGTGCAAAGTCTCCTTCTCAGCCCACCGCAAGAACCGGTGAAACCGAGATATGGCAAAGCCGTTCTGTCAGCTATGCGTCACTTCTTTTATTAGATGCGCAATAGTCGGTGTTAAAGAACAAGTTGAAAGTGGAAACCACTGACTGAAATTATAACAAACTGTTGATGACCGGCTCTGTTCAGTGACGGATAAGTATATAGCTTCGCAAACTGGAATTAAGAACGACCACCAATTAGTCGTCTCATACGCTCCAAGCTTGTTTGAGCTTCTGGTAAATTATGTAAAAAAAGCTGGCGGGCCGTCTCAAAGTGAAACCGTTCGGGCAATACACTGAGACGTGTGCTCCATATGTCATACGTTTCTTGGATGATCGCATCAGAGTATTCTTTCTGGTCAGTGGTAAAAGCAACAACAAGCTTATCTATCCGCTCAGCATTTGCATACTCAATTTTGTCAGCGTCGAATAGCACCTGACTCTCAATGCACGTTTGCTCACTATTAAATGCATGCTCACGAATAATAGTTGTACACTGCTGTACAAAGCTTTCAGCTACACCCAACTTCTTCGCATTCTCATGAAAAAAAACAACTGTCTCATCATAACTATTTTCTGTTTTGTAGCTTTTGTTCACATCATGCCACCAGGCAGCTGTCATTAGTGCGTCATAACCAAGGTCAAGTTGTTCAGTGTCAACCAATTTAGAACAATGTTCGACAACTAATTGATGGTGCTCAAAATCATGTGCCGCATCAAACGGGACCTGTCGCAATAGTGTTTGGGCTTGAGCAATGAGCTGATCGATGCCTGTCATAGTAATTGTTTATATCTGAGTATGCAGGACAGTAGTAGCTTCAGCAAGAATGGTTATGAATTTTCTGAGTGAAACCATTCGTAATAAACTGCAGGGATGAATAACAACATAATTGTGCTTGCCAGTAACAACCCAGAGATAATTGCTCCACCTAGTCCTCGCCACAATGGATCAGCAATTGTAATAGGTAGTAACCCGAGAACTGTGCAGAGTTTTGTCAAAATGATTGGTTCTAAACGACTTGCACCTGCGTCCGCGATTGATTCAGTAAACGGCATACCTTCACGTCGGTTTAAGTTAATTTTATCTACAATGAACATTGAGTTTGTGACGACAATACCAAATAAAGACAGCACACCAATCAATGCTGGGAAAGATAACGGCGTTCCAGTTAGACTAAACATGAGAAAGACGCTTGAAACCGCTAATGGAATGACCAGCAACACGAGCACTGCTTGTCGATACGACTGGAACTGAATAACCATAGTCACAAGGATCAGTAAAAAGGCCACGCCCATCGCTAGTAATATTGAGTTGACTGATTCCTGGTTTTCTTCGTTCACTCCACCCGTCTTCCACCCGTACCCATTTGTGAAGTCCAGTTTTCCAACATAGTCCTGGATCACTAGATTAGCGTCGTTCACTGAGTAACCGGCAGCCACTGATGCTGAAACGGTTATTGTTCGTCGACCATCTTCTCTCGATATCAAAACAGGGTTGGTCTGCGGCACAAGACTGCCCAACGAAAGCAGAGGATAACTACCTTGTGAAGTGGGAACCTGGATTGATTGCAGAACTTCTAGTTTCGGCGTACCAGACCCGATTCTGAACTGAATTTTTTTGCTCTCTCGCTTACCGTCTGTCACTAACTCGTCAAGCTCGAAACCGCTAGCATACGTGCGTAAATATCCGGCAACTTGTTGCGTTGAAATTCCAAGCTGAGCAAATCGATCCTGGTCGGGAATAAATACCAAGGCACTCGTTCCTGGTTTGACTGATTTTTCAATGTTCAATATTCCAGGTGTTTGTTGCAGTTCAGTAACTACTTGATCTGCATATTGCTCTAAAACCTGCAAGTCCTCACCATAGAGTTGAACAACCACATCGCTGCCTGCGGGCGGGCCACCTGAGAGTTCAATGACACTAATTTTTTCACTTCTACCATGCAACTTTTCTCGCAACTGTTCGGCTACTTCATTTGAAGTAACCTCTCGTTCACCAGAATCTATCAGTCTCACCGTCAGCGAGGCTAAGTGGCTTCCCGAGTCACCTGGACCTTGTTCGCTCTGTGTTGCACCAAGCGTCGCAGTCACAAACTGTACGTCAGAGGTACTTCGTACCTGTTCAAGAATTGATCGAGTTGACTCTTCAGTTATCGCAACTTGTGAACCTGCTGGCAACTCGACATTAATGAACAGCTGATCAGCATCAACCTTTGGGAAGAACTCATTGCGAACCAATCCTAATGGCAACAAAAGAAAACTAACTGTCGAGTACAGAACAATCGCTATGATGACTTTTCTCCGAGATTGTCGAGTAGCTAACACTCGTTTTATTGCCCGATAGTACGCCCATTCCAATGAATGGGTGGGGACTATTCCATCTGAGCTTACTCTAGAAATCCCTGAAAAAACGTTCTGAACAGCCGGTCGCTGCCTCACCCAGCTGTGTAGATACGTCATCAGCTGTGTCCTAGCTGTCCAGGTTACTGCAACAAACAAAACCGAGACAATTAAAAACGGAATAAGCAGATAGCTGGTCGAAAATGCACTGACTACCACACCAGCTAATAACAGAATCACTCCGATCTTAAGAGCAATCTTGACTCTCCGTGCGAGTTCCGGCTTCAAAAGAAACATCATTAATGGCAAAGTAATCAGGACCGCAATTCCAGTCGACGATATCATCGTTGCGGAAACAACAACCGGAATCGGTTTGATAAATTCACCAATTATGCCAGTACTGAGTAACAGTGGGACGAAAGACCAGATTGTTGTCAGTGTCGTAGACCAAATTGGAATAATGGTATCCCTCCAAACTAGCAAGCCAGTTTCTTGTGGTGTAAACTTACCCGTTTTGTAGTACGTAGTCATAGCAGAAACGACGACGATGGAGTCATCAACGAGCAGTCCTAATGCAAGTAAAAATGCAAATAGTGACAAAAAGTTGATGGACATTCCAACCGCATTCATAAAAATGAATGCTGACAGAAAGGTGAGGGGAATGGTCAGTGAAGCAATGACAGCTTGTCTTAACCCTAGGAAAAGCAATAAACAAAGGAAAACAAGCATAATGGTTGAACGAAACTCGCCCACCAAATCAAGAAACTGCTTGTCTACTTCATCTGCTGTGTTCTCGACCGATACTAACTCATAACGACCTTGTTCAGCCGACACCCTATCCGTAACTAACGGTTCAACCGAAGTGAACGCATCTTGAATGCTTGTGCCTGTTGTCTTATAAACCGAGAATACGGTCGCTCGACTAGGAACACTCTCTTGAGTCGCGAAAAAGGTGGGAAATTGATCAGGTGCAGACTTTTCTTCAATAGTAGCCAACTCCCCCAATCGCATCGTCTGACCTGCAACTGTAACTCGAAGGTTTCGAACATCTTCAACTAATGTAATGGAAGGGTTAATTGTGAGAGAGAAGCGAGACTGTCCAGCTAAAACTTCACCTGCTGGGAGTGCTTTGGTTGCAACCTGAACTGCTTGTGCAAGTTGAAATGGCTGCAAACCATACTCTGTAAGTTTATCAGCCTCAACTTCAACCACAATTTCTTGTTCTTCCAAGCCGCGGACCACAACCCTATCTACTTTGGTATTTTGCTCCAAATCTTCTTGCAAGCTTTCAGAAAATCTCATCAGACTCGGCAGATCTTGCTCAACACTAGTGAGGGCAAAGGTCCAGATAGGAATATCTTCGAAATCGAGTGCCGCGACAGATGGTTCAGTTGCGTCTTCAGGTAAATCGTTCACACTATCTACCGCCGATTGAGTATCATCCTCAGCGAATTCTCGGTCGATGGATGATAAAAACTGCACTGTTATGACTGAGACACTGTTTCTGGAGCTTGAAGCAAGTGTTTCAACACCTTTGAGACTCCTGAGCTCAGTCTCCAAAGGAATTGTGACTAGTGACTCCACATCCTCTGGTGTTGCACCAGGCAAAGCGGTCACGACAGTGACGATTGGAATCTCAACTTCTGGATTGAGTCTCCTCGGCAAAGCTCGATAACTAAATAAACCCAGCGCAACTAAAGTCAGAATCAATAAGAAAACCAGCCGCAAGTTTGTTAGGTAGCGTGCAAAAGGATTGCTCCACAACTCAGGGCTAAATTGCAAGCGAGAGAGATAAGACTGCTCAGAACTTGATCGAGGAGTTGCTGCTTGTTTTGCCATGAATTTACTCCACTACCACAAGATCACCACTGCTCACTGAGCGACTTAAGATTACTTTGTCACCTGTATCTAATCCATCGCGCACTTCAACAGAGTTTCCGTATACCAAGCCTAGCTCAACCTCACGAAGTTGGGCCTTCAGTATGCCATCAGCTTCCTGAACTACGTACACAAATGATTGTGTCTGTGTCTGGTATATAGCATCTAGAGGAATAAAAGGAATAGTTGCCGACGTCATAGTTCCAGACACTGGCAGTTCAAGCCGAATGGATTGAGCATCTGCCAACTGTTCAGCAAACTCATCTGCAAGTGAAACTGTCAAACTGTGCAATGGACCGTCGGTCGGCTCTGTGGACACTGCAAGAACTTGAGCTGATCCTGTCGCAGTGTCAGTGCGAGCAATAGCATCAGTGCTCAGTAAAATTTTCTGTGCAGTTGTAGCTGAAACCAAACCCAAAGCTTGTGCAGCAGTTTTGTTGCACACTATGCTGGCTACTTGTGCACCAGGTTGGATCGACTGACCAAAACGAACATACACTCTCTCAACTGTTCCTGAGCAAGGACTTGCTGGATACAGCAGTGACTCCGAAAACTGTGCTAACTTAAGATTAAGCTCCGCAATCTCAACAGAGAGCTTCATGCCTCGCTCCTCCAGTTCAAGCTGTTTAAGGGTGATATCACGAGATGCCCTGGCGAGACTTGCTGGCTCCTGATCATCACTGCCCTGGTACTCAGCAGTTCTCAGACCGCTTCTCAGCGCGCTCAAACCTGACAATACCCCAGATCGTGCTTGTTTTAGTTGGTCAATTGCTGCGTCATTTACTCCACCAACATTTGTGCTTTCCAGATCGGTTAGCTGTTCATCAATTGATTCCAATATCTCTTCATTTAAGTCAATGAGCCCACGAGTATCATCAAATGACTGTCGAGTAATTTGGCGCAACTCACTCGACATCGTCTCAGTATTTTGTGCAAGTTGTCGTCTTTGCGCTATCAGATCAAGCTGAGTGGGCAAGTTATCTTTTGTGGTCTGATAGTTCTTCTGCGCAACCTGTCGCGACAGGTTCTGTGGTGATCCACCAGCATATCCTACAGATAGCCCAGTTAGTACTTGCCCTCTGTTGACCGTTTGACCAGCTTGAACTTTAATGTGTTGAACTACACCACCAGCTTGAGCAGTAACCTTGAGCACCCCACTTTTCTGTACTGTTGCAGGTACCACCACATTTGACGGTGAACCTACAATTAATGTTGGCACACTAATAGGTGATTTTGTGTTTAATTCCGGCTGTGGTTGAGGTTTTCTCCAAGCATTTCCAATGACGGCCACGACCACCAATAATAATAAAGCCGCAACAAAACTACCCAGAGGGTATCGTTCAATCAAAGACACCACTTTTGTTCTGCTTTTTTGCACACCACGAGAGACAGTAGTACGTGCACGCTCACGCAAACTGGTTAATTGCGACTGTTTCTGGTTTTTTTTCAAAGAATTCTCGTTTGTTTTCATACATCGTTATATATAAGTATCAAAAAACATCAGAGTATAACAATATGTGTGGCAAAAAACCAGAGGAAGAATGATTGATTCCAGGGAAAATTAGGTAGTCAAACGAAACTTAGCGCGATATCAATTGACTCACATATTCAACATAGCGGCTATCAGAACAATACCGTTCTCGCCAAAGCCAATACTCAAAACCCCAAAACAAGATGACTTTAGGATTCAGTGTCAAAGCTTCGCGAACATTGTTTGCTAATAATTCTGGACTCATGCTTTTGGGATTGGCAGACTGGTATGATTCCATGTTTGCTTCCCATGGCTCTGCTTGAAGTTCTGTTATCCATAATGGAGTGGGGGAGTGTGCAACTTTTTTCTGAAGAAAGCTTTTCGTCGCAATTGGACCAGTGTAGATTGACTTCCCAAGAAGTTTGGTAACAAACTGGTGATAGTAAAGATCAAGTCCAACTATGTCCGCGAGTGTGGTTAATTTTCCGAGCGTACCGCGCGCCTGCATCGCGTTTGCCCAGAGCGTCAAAATCACAGGCCGTGTATCAAGCTTTCGGATAACTGCAACTTCTTCACGCAATAACTGTTCCGGTACTACCATGCCCTTAGGCCCACTCGGATCCAGTGGCTCATTCTCAACCTGCCAATGTGTGATGCAACCGTAAGTTTTGAGCTCTGAAACAACATGCTGTACATACTCCAGCAAATGTTCTCTAAAAAGCGAGTTATTTATGCCGAGCTTTTGCAGGTGCTCTGGCAGGTAGAATTCAGGCCACCGGGGTGCTTTAACTCCGACAGTCAGTACCACAGATTGGTGATTAAGTTCACAACAATCAAGTAGCGTCCGCACCGCTTCTAAGTCTCGTTGTTTGGGTTTTTTTTCAACTGCACTCCATTGCACTCCGATGCGAATATGAGAAAAATCAAAAGAACAGGCTCGTTTCAGTGAAGCCAAGACAGGCAATCCTAAATGACTCAGCTGCTGTGGACTAAATGTAATGCCGAACGGAATGTGCATCAGGCTACTCGACGAATCTTAGCAATAAAAAACCCTTCCATAATTGGCGTTGGAACAACTCTGCTCGTGTGTATCAGCTGTGGATCAAACTGCTTTCCCTGCCATTCAAGTAAACCAGGTTGAGTATTCACTCCCAAATCACCAATTGGCTCCAAGACTGCTGTTCCTTTTGCTTTTTCTAGAACCCAGTCAACTACTGCCTCGTTTTCTTCAGGTGCCAGAGTACATGTAGAGTACACCACAATCCCACCAGGCTTAACCAAGGAAAGAGCAGACCGCAATATCTGCCGCTGCCGCTTCGCAAGCAACTTTATCGTTTTGAGTGACCAGCGTTCAAATGACTTTGGCCTGTCATGCCTGATTCGTCCTTCCATACTGCAAGGCACATCAACAAGTGCTCTATCGAACTGACCTGGATAGGATCTCCAAAGCAACTCAGCTAGTCCTCGTCGGGTCCGGACAATTTGCACACCTTGGTGTTTTAGGTTATAGGTCAGTTTATATAAACGAACTGTACTCGTGTCGTTTGCCACGATAACTCCCGCATTGTTCATGAGAGCAGCCAACTGTGTGGTTTTACTCCCTGGTGCTGCTGCAACGTCAACTATGTTTTCCTGCGATTGGGGGTTGAGGACAAGCGGAGGGATCATGCTTGATAAATTCTGGACGTAAATCTTCCCAGTTGTATATGTCTCGTGTTCTGTTAACTCACCCAGACTCTTGTTGCGAAGTGTAAAAGCGGACGGGTACCAAGAAACGGGTTCTAACTCAAAACCTGATGCGAGTAATGCTTGCGTCACTTCCTCAATTGAGCCCAGAATGGTATTTACGCGAAACGTGGTTGGTTTACCGGTAGCAAACGCATCAATTACCAAGTTGTATTCTGCTTCTGATGAAAAAAGCAGCTTCAATCTTTCGAGGAATTCCACTGGGAGCTCGGGCAATGTTGGCACCATACGCGCAATTGTATCACCGCACAGTATCTGTGGCTTCAATTGAGTTAGCCTTTATGACACCAGTAAACGCGTTTCTAATCATGCGGAGGAACACCATGGCAGGATGCAGCTCAATAATATGTTTGACATCAGCACCAGAGAACTCAAACTCACCTGTGACCGGAATGTTGTACTCAGCAGCCAAGAGTAATAGTTCCTGTTGTTGGAAGTTACTGAAAAAACCGGCAACAGTAGGAGAGTCATGAGCATCAGTTGGTCGATTACCAACAACTCCTGGCTGGGAAAAATGAATAACTGCCGGCAACCCAGCTTCAGCGTGTTGCCGTATAAGTTGCAACACCCTTCGCCACCCACCATATACCTGCTCCTCGATTATCATATGCGTGATATCAAAAACCATTCCGACCTTTTGTTCCTGCAAACGATCGAATTGCTCATACAACAAGCCTTGTGTTTCGACTAAAAAGATGAGTTCGCCAGCCGCCTCCTCTTGTAGTTGTTGTAAGTTAGATAATCCACGCTGAAAATCTTGCTCAGAGAGGAATGTTTGTGGATTAATTGATGCGAAGTGCGTTGTAACATACACTGGCTCAGCTGATAGCTGATGCCGTTGTCTCATCTCTCGATACCATCGTATAAGTTTTCTACCTGCTAAAAGGGCTGCCTCTGCACGTTTCGCTTTCTCTTGCTCCACATTTACACCCTGCTCACGCAATATTTGTGTCTCTCGATCAGGTATATACCCAGAAATGTTATAGCTACTAGGGAGATTGGTTGAACCGTGTTGTATGTCCGGTCCCAAAAAAGGCAAATGCAAGGACACACTACCAATATCAAGCAACTGTGCAACCTCAAGACAATGCTCCCAAAATTTTAGAGTATTTTCTTGATCAAGGTCAGCAATATCTTGGAACGACAAGTCAAGTCTCTTCACACTCGCCATACCGACAGCAACCTCTAGTGCCTCCTTTGTTTCGATCGCCAATGAAGTACGTTCTCTAACAAGAGGACTAGTGAAACGCTCAACCTTGGCCTGAAACATAGGCGTTAAGATAGGCCAAAGATGATCAAACAAGCTGAGTTTATCTCCCTTGCTACCATGACGCCATCTCTTAGCTGTATCATCGCCGGAACGGATTGTAGTCGGCGCTAGTGTAAATGCACTTCCCCACAATTCCTCCCATCTTTTACGCAATTCAGATGCTTGGACACTGATCTGTTCCCAGTGAAGAAAAACGTCAGCTGGGTGAGTTATTTCAGCGAAATCGTTAGCTTTTTCTGATGAAGGTAGAGCTGTTTCAGGACTTATATCAATAGATTCTTCGATGCCTTTATTCACATGAAAAGTATAGCAAAGTAAATGAAAAAAAACTCGTGCTTAGATCTCAACTTTTATCCTAAATACCTATGAGTTAGAATCCCAACAATTCCTCTACCAGCACAA
>CAZBTU010000025.1:15183-17185 GCA_964494905.1 uncultured Pseudomonadales bacterium
ACCAAAACACTTTATAATTAACACATATGGCAAATTATGATGATTTTATAAAACTGGATATTAGAGTAGGGAAGATAGTTACAGTTGAAGACTTCCCAGAGGCTCGCAAACCTGCTTACAAACTAACAATAGACTTTGGATCTGAAATAGGCGAGAAGCACTCATCAGCCCAACTCGTAAAACACTATCAGAAAGAAGACTTGCTGAACAAGTTAGTTCTAGGAGTGGTCAATTTCCCTCCTAGGCAAATAGGCCCGTTTGTTTCGGAAGTATTAACCCTCGGTGTTCCTGACAGTGATAATGAGTGTATTTTGATTACTCCTGACAAATCTGTTGCGACAGTTGGCGGAAAACTTTACTAACTACAACACCAGGCAACTGCAAGATTGTCGGTTAGTTGTACTGAAAATTAGCTACTCACCATTTCTAGTAACTTTGTCACCGTGTTCCAGTTGCGAATTGTCATGTTCCTGTATGCTGTTGTACCTATGATTTTGTTAAGCCGGCTTTTGGTGCGCTGCGAGCTCAGACGTTGTGAGTAAATGACACCTTCACCCGGCCAGATTTTATCAACGCCCTCTCTCGGATCAAACACAGACAGAGCCTTGGTTACAGTCAGATTCATTAAAAAAATTACATCGCTGTGGTATTTTTGTGGATCTTCACCGAATGCCTTTGGCTTCTGACTCACAACAGCTCTAAGTTGACTGTCTGTGAGCACCAATACTTTGATGAGTTCACTATCAAGTTCGAACTGCTTCGGTAAGGCTTTTTCGATTTCAGCTTGTATTTCAGCAGGTTTTTTCTGCGACTTTAAAATCACATTGCCACTCGCAATGTATGTGACAACGTCAGAGAAACCCAGTTCTTCCAGACACTTTTTTAAATCAACCATTGGCATCTTATTTTTACCGCCAACATTGATACCTCTCAGGAGTACTATGTAGTCATTCATATCTTAGAGTATAGCCACAACCTTTTTAAACGCAAAGAAGAATTGCCAATGTGAAACTAGTTCACTCGAATCAAAAATGGATTTATCAATTGAGATAATGAGGATATTTGCCTGGTCATACAACTAGTGAGCGGGAAACGGGACTCCCCCTCCGGGGATACCCCAAGAGTACTTGCTGGGTGAACTTTCGTTCACTCAGCGAGCGTTAGCCACGCGCTTCATAGTTCAAAATCAGTGGTGAGACAGGGTCGCTTGGCGGCAGAACCCGAGGCTGTTTACTCCTGCCTCATTTTCAGCTCATCCACCTTCTATCGCTTCGCGATAGCGGCGTATGAGCGGGAAACGGGACTCGAACCCGCGACCTTCTCCTTGGCAAGGAGACGCTCTAGCCAACTGAGCTATTCCCGCGTTACTGTGGTCAATTGCTATGACAACTCGACGACAGAACAGAGGATTATTGTACACGCAAAGCCGCCTGTTGTGAAGCAGGCGGCTGATTCATGACTTTACACTAGAACACTAGTTCGGTGCGTGAACGGTGCGACCACCATCTGAGAATTGGCGCTGGATTGCTCGATCATTGAGGGTTGTACAACCTCCACCGATTTTACAGATGTCAGCTTCAACAGATGAGAACTTCTGTTTCAGCCCTGAGGCAAATGGGGTTGTGACCGCATTACTGCCTAAAGGATCAGTCCACCAAATCTCAGCACCACCCTGGTTGGAGATGCGGTTGCGTCCAAAATAGGTCGTGCGCTTCAGACCTCGGAAATTGGAAAACGGTGAATTCCATTCGGCATTTTGATACTCTCCAGTACCACCATGCTCACAGAGGATAGTGCGTCGATATAACAACCCACCAGGGCCACATTGCATCGAGTTGTAACCAATATTACCAGCAGCAGTCCAGTCTACAAACCGAATTGGGTCAAGTACATCCCACTGTCGGCCATGCTCAGCTTTCATGCGACCATCTGCTGTTGTAATGCGTAAGTCACCCTGCCAAATTTCATAACCATTAAAGTAAAATCCATCTTGACCTTGGCT